>NZ_VHIJ01000058.1:0-101554 GCF_006680095.1 Pseudarthrobacter sp. B4EP4b
GGCCGCCGTTCCCGTGCCGTTTCCCATACAAACATCTTCTAATGGGGGTCTGACAATTCTGGCGGGCATAGGTCCGGGGGCTGGTGGGGGTACAGGAGCAGCGGGCGAGGCAGGCGAAATCAGCACGTCACCGCCATGCTCGCCCGCAAGGATTCCCATAAAGACATCGTCTAATAGGGGTCTGACAGTTGTGGGGCAGGGGTGCCGGCGGCTCGAAACCCTTGGGTGCCTTTTATGCAGGGCCTAGAAAATGCCATACTCGGCGCGTGAAGCCGTCGTATTCCTTCAAGGCCGAACTCTGGCTCTATCCGGGCGAGGCTGGTTGGCATTTTCTGACCCTGCCTCCCGAGGTCGCAGATGACGTCCGGGTTCAAACTGCCGGTGCGAGCAAGGCGTTTGGCTCTATCAAGGTCACGGCCGAAACCGGTGGACACTCCTGGCAGACTTCCCTCTTCCGGGACACAAAGAGCGGCTCCTACCTGCTTCCCGTCAAAAAGGACATCAGGGACAAAGCCAAGATCGGCCAAGGCGACGAAGTAGTCGTCCACCTTTCTATATGGAACTTCTGAGCCCCCTACACGGCGCAGATTCCCGGCACAGGCGCACTAATGCAATCCAGCGCCCGAGCCGTGCCCGGACCCGGCACCGAACCGAGCCCCGGCCAGCACTAAATCTGCTTCAGTGCCTGTTCCAAATCGCCGATCAGGTCGTCCACGTCCTCGAGCCCCACGGACAGCCGAACAACTCCGTCACTGAGGCCGATGGCAGCGCGGCCTTCCGGCCCCATGGCGCGGTGCGTGGTGGTGGCCGGATGCGTAATCAGGGACTTGGAATCTCCCAGGTTGTTGGAGATGTCAATGATCCGCAAGGCGTCCAGCAGTGCAAAGGCGGCTTCCTTGCCGGAGCGCCCGCCTGATGGTGCAAGTTCCAGGGTGAGCACCGTTCCGCCGGCCTTCATCTGCTTGGCAGCAAGGCCGTATTGCGGGTGCGACTTCAGGAGCGGGTACTTCACCCAGCTCACCGCAGGCTGCTGCTCGAGCCACTCGGCGATCCGCAGGGCGGAGGCGGAGGAGTGGTTCACACGCAGGGCCATGGTCTCAAGGCCTTTGGTGAGGACCCAGGCGTTGAAGGCGGACAACGACGGACCGGTATGGCGCATGAGCTGCTTGACCGGACCTTCGATGAATTCCTTCGTTCCCAAAATCGCACCGCCCAGGACCCGGCCCTGGCCATCAATGTGCTTGGTGCCGGAGTAGACGATGACGTCGGCGCCCAACTGGCCGCAGCGCTGCAGAAGTGGAGTGGCAAAAACATTGTCGACCACCACGGTGGCACCCGCCGCATGGGCGAGTTCGCTCACCGCCGCGATGTCCACGATCTCCTGCATGGGGTTGGACGGCGACTCAAAGAAAACGGCGGTGGTGGGCTGGGACAGGGCTTCGCGCCACTGGTCGAGGTCCGGGCCGTCCACAAAGACAGTCTCAACGCCCCACCGGGGCAGGATCTCGTTGAGGATCACAAAGCAGGAGCCAAAGAGTGAGCGGGCGGCGACCACGCGGTCGCCGGCAGCCAGCAAGGCACCCAGGGCGGTGAAAACCGCGGACATGCCTGACGCCGTCGCAAAGCACGCTTCGGTGCCCTCAAGGAGTCGGAGCCGCTCCTGGAAGGTGGCCACAGAGGGGTTGCCGTAGCGGGAGTAGACAAAGCGCTCGTCCTCGCCGGTGAAGGCGCGCTCGGCAGCGGCGGCGGATTCGTACACGAAGCCGGAGTTCAGGAACACCGCCTCGCTGGTTTCCTGGAAGTTGGTGCGGTCCAGTCCGCCGCGGACGGCCTGGGTGTCAGGGCTCCAGCCGGGGGCGTCTTCGTTGAAGGTCACTTAGTTCTTTCCCAGGTTGGTTGGCAGGCCGCGGTTCTTCCAGCCGTTGACAGTGCGTTCGCCATAGCGGTCCGGCTCACCTTCGAAGCCCTCCAGGACGTTGTAGGAGGTGAAGCCGGCCTGTGTGGCGGCGATGGCGGCCGCGATGGACCGCTGGCCGGAGCGGCACAGGAACAGCAGTTCGGTGGAGCCATTTTCGGGGGCCTGCAGGCTCAGGTCCTTGATGAAGTCGGGGTTAGGGATTCCGCCCGGGAAGGTCCACTGGATGAACAGGGGATCGTTGTCCGTGGCTTTGGTGTCCGGGATGCCGATGTGGGCCCATTCACCCTCGGTGCGGACGTCCACCAGGATGGCACCTTGCTGCAGCTTGTCCCAGGCTTCCTGGGGGGTGAGGTCGCCGGCGTAGCTCATGCGTGGCCCTCGCCTGCGAACTCGAGGTCTTCGCCTGACAGTTCAAGCTCATCCACCGCAGTGGCCACCGCGGCATCAGCGGAAGCGATCGCTGCCGGCAGGACGACGGCCTGCGCCACAATGGCGGTGCTGCCGTTGAACGTGACGGCGGGGCTTCCGTGCAACACATAGCCCTCGGCCAGGGCGGCGGAAATCCGCTCACAGAAGGAGCGGTCATCAGGCCCCGTGATAAGGCGGTAGGCCAGTTCTTCTTCGTTGGCAGGGGCGTCTGACATGACGGATCTCCTTCTCTCACGCTTGCAGCTCGAATCGGTCGATATGCCGAGTATTCACCTGAGGCACCCCGCCGCGGAAGGAGGGTTGCCGACCGGCCAGTCAGGGCTTGGCGCCGGTACTCATTACTCCCCAAAAACGTAACACTTGGCACGAGGGCCCGCACCGCCGTCGTCGTCATGTTCCGTAACCGAAGCGCTGCTGGAGCAACTTGGACGCACTTGCAGACGGTTCCCGGAACGGACGACGGCGGGAGTCACCACGGGCGGCTCAGGGCACCTGGCGCCCGTGGCTGCTTTCCGGGCAGATAGGGTTCTTGTGGGGCGCCGCCCCGGCAGTCGGAGCAAAGTCCTTGGGGGGGTCCTCATCAGTACGCCAACAGCCGCCGAACTGCAACATCTTTTAGGCCATGGCCGTCTGCCAAACCGTCGCGGGCAACTCACCCGACAGTCCCTTCTCCGCGCCGCAGCTGCCCTTCTTGCCGCGATGCTGATTGCCGTCCTGGCAGTGATACTGCCCGCCGGGGCCGCCCGTGCTGCAGACACCATCCCGGCCGAGGGCAAGCCGCTTCTGGGCGCAGTCCTCGAATGGGGCGAGGACACCGCGGCTGGCTTTACAGACAGGCTGGGAGCATCCCCGGCGCTCTTCGGGCATGACATCGCCCTGCCCTTCCGCGGCTCGGAGGAGGAGAACATCAGGGGCTTCCTGGAGCAATCGGGGATGCAGGGCGCCCACGCCATGCTGACGGTCAAGCCCAGCATCGCCCTGGAGCAGGTCACCGCCGAGGCCGCCGCATCGTTTGCCGCTGAGGTACGGAAGCTGACTGCGAACTTCAAGGGCGAGGTGTTGATCCGCTTTGCCCCCGATATGAATGCCAGCTGGGTGGAGTGGGGCCAGCAGCCGGCCGCCTACCGGTCCGCCTTCCGGGCCGTCGCTGAGGCCTTTGAGGATACCGGCGGCCGTACGTCGATGGTGTGGGAGCCATACCTGGGAACGGGCTACCCCTTTGACCGGAACCGGAATGCCCCTGCGCCGGGCAGCGAGGGTTTCGCCCTCCTCGATAGCAACCGCGACGATGCGTGGAACGGTTCGGACGCGGCGTATGCCCCGTATTACCCCGGGGACGATGCCGTGGACTGGGTGGGTCTGACCGCGTTCCACGATGACACTGCCGGCGGGGCGCCGGTCAACACGGTGCCGCGGCCGAACGAACTCCAGGAAATGCTCACAACCTCCGGCGGGGAAAATTTCTACGGCACATATGCGGCAGGGAAGGACAAGCCGTTCGTCCTGCAGACGGCTGCGTTTTACAGCCCGGCATCCGGCGGCGCCTCGGATCTGGACATCAAAGCGGGCTGGTGGGACCAGGTCCTGAGTACGGCCACCTCCACGGACTTCGCCAAAACGGCGGCCGTAGTCTGGGACGAGCGGACCAGCACCAGGGACACTGGGGTGGCAAGCATTGACTGGCTGCTCACCGGAAACCCTGCGGTTGCGGCCGCCGCCCGGGACCGTCTAGAGACGTCCTCCATGGTGACCGGCCCGGTGACCCAGGTTGCGGCCGGCAGCGGATACGTCCGGGCCAACACACTCACCGGCGCCGCCGCCTGGACTGTGGGTGCGGCGCTGCTGATCCTCCTGGTGGCGTTGTGGCAGGTTCCCCGCAGGGTCAATACAGCAACTGCGTGGAGCTACACGGATCCTTCAAAGCGGGATTCGCGGGTGGACCTCCTGCGCGGCATGGCCATTGTGTTTGTGGTGGTGAACCACCTGGGCATGACGTCGCTGTTCCAGCTGTTGACCCAGGAAGCTGTGGGCTTCGTTTCCGGGGCCGAGCTTTTTGTCCTCTTCTCGGGCATCGTGGTGGGCATGGTCTACGGACCCAGGGTGAACGCGGACTTCGGAACCGTGGTGGACCTGACATCCCGGCGGGCAGGCAAGCTCTATGTAACGGCGCTCGCCGTGCTGATCGGCGTCTTCCTGATCTCCCTGGTGCCTGTCTTCCAGACCGATGCACTCACCACCTTCGTTGACCAGGGAACCGGCGGCGCCGGCCACAACGGCGCCGGCCGCACCTACGACCTCTACGCGGGAATGGGCTCGTTGTTCCAGTTCCCGGTGCCCCCGCAGGTCCTGCCCGCCATCCTGCTGCTGCAATTCGGCCCCTGGCAGTTCAACGTCATGGGCCTCTACGTGGTGTTGCTGCTCGTCAGCCCGCTCATCCTTGCCGCGCTTAACCGGGGCAAGGCCGTGTGGGTGCTGGCCGGCACCCTGGCCGTGTATGCGGTAGGGGCTGTCACCAGGTTCCGGATCCTGCCCTCGCAGTTTGAGGACTCATTCCCGTTGCTGGTCTGGCAGGTCCTGTTTGTGGTCGGCCTGGTGGCCGGGTTCCACCGGCAGCGCATCGTTTCGTGGCTCACTGACCACACCTGGGTTGTGGGAGTCTGCACGGGTGCCGCGTTCGCCTTCGCGTTCCTGTCCTGGGGCAACCCCTATTTGGCCAACGGCTTCGACGTACGGCTGGCCATCATTCCGGACACGGTGTACCGGAGCATGTACGACCTCTTCTTTGGCCGCACCTACCTGGCTCCCGGCCGACTCCTGAACGTCCTGGTGCTGGTGGTGGCCGCCTACGCATTCCTGACGGCCTACTGGAAGCCGGTGGCACGCGCCCTTGGCTGGTTCCTGATTCCACTGGGCCGGGCCACCCTGTACGTCTTCATCATCCATGTGGTCCTCATTGCCGTCATCGCCAACATACCGGCACTGCGCCAGGGCGACATTTGGATCAACACAGCGGCGTACGCACTGGTCCTGGGGCTCCTCTGGGTGATGGTCCGGACGCGGTTCCTCTTCCGCATCATCCCCACCTGAGGGAAACCGGCCTTCACCAACCCACGGCAGGTCCAGCGGGAAGCGTTTACTTCATCGAAATGTGAACGCTACAGCACTGTCATTGTCACATCATTTGACGAAACATTTCACCCATACGCTCACCGTGTAACACTCCGGTGAAAGGAAAAAAATGTCAGATGCGACTCGCAGGAACTTCCTCCGCTACGTGGGCATGGTGGGGGGAGCCGGGGTGATGTACGAAACGATGGCGGCGATGGGACTGGCGCCTGACGCAGCGGCCCCTGCTTATGCTGCGCCCCGCGCCGACGACCTGCGCGGCAGCGGAAAAAGCGTGGTGGTCTTGGGTGGCGGCATCGCGGGACTGACCACGGCATACGAATTGGGCAAGGCGGGCTACAAGGTAACCATCCTGGAAGCGCGGATGCGACCCGGCGGACGCAACTGGACCGTGCGGGGTGGTACCGAGGAAACAGATCTCCGCGGAGTCACGCAACGGGCCGCTTTTTCCAAAGACCAGTATATGAATGCCGGCCCGGGCCGTATTCCGCAGCACCACATCACCCTCGATTACTGTAAGGAACTCGGGGTGGCGATCGAGCCATTCACCAACCAGAATGCAGACGGTTACCTCTTCCGCGAGGGCAACACCAAACTCTCCAACACGCCGGTCCGGCACCGCGCGGCCAAGGCCGACGTCTACGGCTACGTCTCCGAACTCTTGGCCAAAGCTACGGACCAGGGCGCCCTGGACAGCTACATGACGGCAGCCGACAAGGAAAACCTGATCTCCTTCCTGCAGAACTTCGGGGCCATTGGCGGCAAGGTTCCCGGTGATGCTGCGGCAAGTTTCAAGTACACAGGTACGGGCCGCAAGGGTTACTCGGTGACCCCGGGAGCCGGCCTGGAAGCGGGAACACCGTTGGCGCCGGACGCCCTGTCTGACGTCTTCGCCAGCGGCGTTGGCAACTACTTTTCTTTCGAATTCGGCTGGGACCAGGCCATGATGATGTTCCAGCCCGTAGGCGGCATGGACCGTATCCCTTATGCCTTCGAAGCAGCAATCGGCAAGGACAAGTTCGTGTACGGCGCCCGGGTTCTGTCCATGAACAACAGTGCTGCCGGCGTCGCGGTGGAGTACACCAACCCGGGCGGCCAGACCAAGAAGATCGAAGCGGACTTTGCCGTCTGCACGCTGCCGCCACACATCGCGGCCAAGATCCCCGGCAACCTGCCAGCCGACGTTCTTGACGCCCTGAAGTTCGCCAGCCCCAGCGACGCCGGCAAGATCGGCATCGAGTACTCCCGCCGCTGGTGGGAAGAGGATCACCGGATCTACGGCGGAATCACCAACACCAACATCGACCTCGGCAACATGTGGTATCCGTCCACCGGATTCCACGGCCAGCGCGGCACCATGGTGGGCTACTACAACACCGGCGCCAGCGCTCGTGTCTACAAGGAACTCAGCCCGGAAAAGCGGCTCAGCCGCGCCCTTGACCAAGGTGCGCGGATCCACGGCGACGTGTACCGAAAGGACGTGTCGGCGTCGTTCTCGGTTGACTGGGGGAGCACCGCGTTCTCCGAAGGGGCGTGGGTGGGCTGGCCATCGCAGGCAGATGCCAAGTACGCCAAGCTGCTGGAGCCGTCCGGCAACATCTACTTCGCCGGCGACCACCTGAGCCACGCCATCGCCTGGCAGCACGGCGCAATGACCTCCGCACGCGCCGCCGTCACGGCCCTGCACACCCGGGTTGCGGCGACGGTGGCCGGATGATGGGCCCGATTGCAGCCGCCAGCCGCCGAACGAAACCACGAAGGAAGCCCATGTTCCGACGCCACATCGCCTTGGTGACCGCCGGCATCGCCGGGATCACGCTCACCGCAACTGCCGCTTTCGCCGCACCCGCCGTCTTCAAGGACCTTACAAGCCCCAAGCCCGGCACCACTGTCTCCAACCTCCCTGCCGGCCAGGACAACCCGATGATCGCCAGTGGAGTGGCCATTGGGGCGAATACGCCCATCTATAAGACCAGCGGGCTCGGACCGTCGGCCCTGAACACAGCTGCTGCAGCAGGCAGCGAGCAGCGCTACGTGGACACGGCCGTTTTCCCGGGCGGCGTGCTTCCTCCCGGCGTAACCATCACCGAGGCGCAGGGGATCAACGCTCTGCGCAGGATCGGCGAGAACCTTGCCCAGGCCGGTTTGGATTACGACGACGTCATCACCATGCGCGTCTTCCTCCAGAACCCCGCCGGGGCCGAAAAGGCCGACTTTGATGGGTGGAACCGCGCCTACCGGCAGTACTTTGCCAACACCAGCCTCGCGGACGGATCCGTGATCAAGGTGCCGCTGGGTTCGGCTGCACCAGCTGAACCGCTTGTGGCCAACCCTGCCCGGCCCTCACGCTTTGCCCTCGAGATCGAAAACCTGCCGGTCAACGGCTGGCTCGTCGAGGTGGAAGTAGATGCCGCATACCCTGCTCCTGGCGGGAAATAGCGAATGGGCGTGGACTGCCGGCCAGCAGTCCACGCCCATTCCTTGTCCGGTTAGACGAGCCCTGGGTAGCTCGTCAGGATGTAATCCGCGGCTGCGGGGCCCTTCATGCGCAGGCCGCTGTGACCTGCGGGCATGCGGTGTTTCATGGCTGCCCAGAAGACAGACTCTTTGCCGGGCTTCTGCTGGTTAATGAAGCACCAGCTGGTGTACAGGCCGTAAAGGCGGTCATCGTCGAGGCTGTGGTCGTAGGCCTTATCCAGGTGGGTGGCTTCTTGGAGGAAAAGATCGAACTGCGAATGTGCCATGACGGCGTCCCTTCGCTACGTGCGTGGTGCCGCCGTTCGGCTACAGCAGCGGGAACTCAAAGCCGTGCACAAGGCAATGGAGTGTTGATCGAGTCTTTGGGAATCGATGGTCCAAGGCGGCGCTAACACCTTGTCTACGCTGTAGACTGTACCCGTAGACTACATATACGGCAAGCGTCTGGAATTATGTTCAGGCCACACATGCCGCTAGTTCCAGAACGGAAAAACACATGCCGCCGCCGAAGACCTCAGGTACTGAAGACCGCGCCCGCAAGGCCCGGCTCAGCCGTGAGCTGGTGCTGGCCAAAGCGCTCGAACTGGTGGACGCCGAAGGCCTGGAAGCACTGACCATGCGCCGCCTTGGCCAGGAACTGGGCCGCGACCCCATGAGCCTCTACCGCTATGCGGAGAACCGGGCAGCGCTGCTTGATGGAGTCTCGGAGCTGGTACTTAACGACTTGTCGATTCAGTCAGAGGACCCCGACTGGAAAGCGCAGCTGCGGCAGATTGCGCACAATCTCCGCCAGCTCGCGCTTGAACACCCCAACGTAGTGCCGCTGCTGGTCACGCGGCCGCTCTCTACGCCGCTGGGGCTGAGGCCATTGGGCACGCTGCGCCCGCTGGAGCAGATTCTCTCGCTGCTCAGCGGGGCCGGGTTTGATCCGGCCGGGGCGCTGCATGTCTACCGCGCCTACTATGGCTTCCTCTACGGCCACATCCTGAACGAACTGCAGGAGTTTGTGGTGGATCCGGAAGAAAACGAAGCGCTGTTGCGGCTCGGGCTGCACAGGCTCCCGGCCAAGGAATTTCCCCGGCTCAGGGCGCTGGCGCCGAACCTTTCCGAATACGACGGAGAAAAAGAGCTGGACCAGGGCCTGACAATCCTGCTCACAGGGCTTGAAGGGCAGCTCTCCAAGAAGCCTGCCCGCTCGTCCGCCTAGGGGAACGCCCGCTGCACGAGGGGCGGCGGGCCGGACGCATTTACTCGAAGGACGCGCGGCGCCGGTCAGTACTGCGCGTGTTCCAGACGTCCGGTGTGTTCACCTTGAAGCGGCGGCCCGTCAGCGCCCGTGCTGACAACCTGATGTAGTGGGCTTTCTCGCCCGGCTCCCACGGCTCCAGCCCCAGGCTGTCCACCGCGTCCTTGTCAGCCTGGTCCTCGATAATGCCCGTATCCCCGCGCACCACCACGCTCCACGCCTCTTCCGTGTGGGGGTCGTAGCCATCGATCTCCAGGGCGGCCGGCCGTTCCTCCTTGGCGTTCCACAGCTTGGTCACTCCGGAGGTCCGGAAGACGATGCTCCGGCGGTGCACCACGTAATTGACCGGGAAAATCTCGGGGTGTCCGTCCACAACCAGTCCGAGCCGGCCCAGCGTGTCACTTTCAAGCAGTTCCCAGCAGTCGTCAAAGGTCAGTTTCCCGGTGTGCTCCGCGTCAGGGTTCATGACCATACCCTAAGGCCATGCTTAGTCTCCGGGGAAGGTTACTGAATGCCGGCGAAAAGCTCGTTCAGCTCGGCAGTCAGCTCCTTCTGTACCGAGGGCGTGCCGATTTCCTTGCCATCGATCCGGTTTACCGGCGCCAGCATCCGCACGCTGGAAATCAGCCAGACGGCGTCGGCGTCCAGCAGGTCCTGCGGCTCCAGCGGCCCGTAGCCCAGCTCCCAGCCGGCGGCCTTGGCGGCGGCGAACAGCGCGCCCTGGGAGGTGCCGGGGAGGATGCCGCTGTCCAGCAGGGGCGTGATGAGGCGCTTAACGGAGGTGCCGTCGTCGGACGTTTCCACGTGTGCCATCAGCACGGTGGACGTGGGGCCCTCAAGCACGCGGCCATCGGAGGAAGTAAAGATGACGTCGTCAGCGCCCTGCTTGCGGGCGTAACGGAGGGCGGCCATGTTGACCGCGTAGGAGAGGGTCTTGGCGCCCAGCAGCAGCCAGGGGGCGCGCTCGGCAACATCGCTGTCGTAACCGCGGTCCAACAGAATGACGTCGATGCCGGTCTCGCGCTGGCGGCGGCCGGCAGCACCGGCAGGGGACACCTGCACCCAGGCGGTAGGGGTGGACGCTCCCTCCACACCGCGGGTCACCACGAGCTTCACCACCAGTTCGTCGTCGGTGGCGGAGGCGGGCGGGTGCTGGGCCCGGTGCTCGGACACGGCTGCGGTGATGGCGCGGCGCCACTCATCCTCGCCGGGAATGGCCAGATCCAGCGCCCCAGCAGAACCGGCAAGGCGGTCCAGATGTGCCTGGATCTTCCGGACGGTACCCCCCACGGCGAGCATGGTCTCAAAGATTCCGTCGCCCCTGGTGGCGCCCTGGTCCGTCACCAGCAGCTGGGGACTGGACGCATCGGCAAACCGGCCGTCAGGGAAGGCGGGATCGAGGAAGGCGAGAACCACGGGGGCTGGAGAGGTCATGGGTCCAGCTTAGTGCGGCGCTCACGGATAAGCTGGGCGGAGTGCCCTGGCCGGAACCCGTCCGCCGGGAGCCGTCCTCCGGGGGTTATTCACGTGTTGTGGCCATTTTCGCTTGCCGGCACCGCTCCGACGTGGGTGGTGGTGCTGCTGGCCTTCGCCGACCTGGTGATCAGGGTGCTCGCGGTTGGCATCATCCCCGGCAACCGCCGGCCCACTACCGCCATGGCATGGCTGCTGGGGATCTTCTTTGTCCCGTTCGTGGGCATCATCCTGTTCCTGCTGTTCGGCAACTTCAAGCTGTCCAGCCGCCGACGGCAGCAGCAGCAACAGGTCAATGAAAGGGTGAGGGCCGGAATTTCCTCCCTGGCCGACGTCGAAAGCGACTATCCCGGGCCGGAATGGGTGCGTTCCGCTGCGGAGTTGAACCGGCGGCTGGGTTCGCTGCCGATGGTGGACGGGAACTCCGTGGACCTGATCCCGGGGTACCCGGACTCGATTCTTGAGATGACCAAGGCGGTGCGGAACGCGAAGAAGTTCGTTAACGCCGAGTTCTACATCATGAGCACGGACCACATTACTGACGACCTGATGACCGCCCTGGAGGAAGCCGCCGAACGCGGGGTGGAAGTCCGGGTGCTGTTCGACCACATCGGCACCCTCCGCGTGAAGGGCTACCGGAACCTGCTCAAGCGGCTTCGGGCCGGCAAAATCCAGTGGAAGCGCATGCTTCCGTTGCTGCCCATCCATGGCCAGTGGCGCCGTCCGGACCTGCGCAACCACCGCAAGATCATGGTGATCGACGGCGAAATCGCCTTTACCGGCTCGCAGAACCTGATCGAGCCCTCCTACAACAACCCCCGCCACCGGAAGGCCGGCCGTGAATGGGTGGAGCTGATGGCGTGCCTTCGCGGACCCATCGTCACCACCTTGAACGTTGTTTTTGCCACGGACTGGCTGAGTGAGACGGACGAGTCCCTGGAGCACCAGCTGCAGCTCCCGGCCAACGCGCACCCGGGCAACGTCACGGCCCAGGTAGTGCCCAGCGGCCCGGGCTTCATCACCGAGAACAACCTGCGGCTGTTCAACACGCTCATCTATTCGGCCCAGCATAATATTTCCATCTGCAGCCCGTACTTCGTCCCGGACGATTCCCTTCTCTACGCCATCACCACTGCCGCGCAGCGGGGCGTGGACGTGGAGCTGTTCGTCTCGGAGAAGGGCGATCAGTTCCTGGTCCACCACGCCCAGAGCTCATACTATGAGGCCCTGCTGGAGGCCGGCGTCCGGATCTACCTGTACAAGGCCCCGTTCGTGCTCCATGCCAAGCACTTCACCATTGACGACGAGGTTGCCGTTCTCGGTTCGTCCAACATGGACATGCGCTCGTTCTCACTCAACCTTGAGGTGTCGGTGATGCTGCTGGGGGAGGACATTGTCACCAAGATGCGCGCCATCGAGGACACGTACCGGGACATCTCGCATGAGCTCAAGCTGGCCGACTGGATCAAGCGGCCCCTGGCCACGCGGTACGTGGACAACGTGGCCAGGCTGACGGCGACGGTGCAGTAACGGCTCGAAGAGTTTCAGGCATCGGGGAACTCTGCGCCCAGCGTGGAGAGGACGCCGAAAGCCTTGGTCCGGATCTCCTCGTATTCCTCGTCCTGGACTGAATCGGCCGTGATCGCGCCGCCGACGCCGAGGGTCAGATCGGCGGTCCCGTCACCTGCGCGGTTGATCACCAGGGTCCGGATGGCGACGGCGAGGTCCGTGGCGCCATTTAGCGAGAAGTAGCCGATGGCCCCGGAATAGAGCCCGCGTGAGCCGCCTTCCAGCCGGTCCAGGATGGCCATGGTGCTGATTTTTGGCGCGCCGGTCATGGAGCCTGCCGGGAAGCAGGCTGCCACGGCCTCGGCCCGGGACGATCCACGCTGCAGCCGGGCGTCGATGGTGCTCACCATCTGGTGGACGGTGGCGTAGCTTTCGATGGCGCAGAGCCGGCTGACGGTCACCGAGCCGGGGACGGCGAAGTGGCTGAGGTCGTTCCGCAGCAGGTCCACGATCATGATGTTCTCGGCGCGGTCCTTCAACGACGTGGCAAGGTCAGTGCGCAGCGCAGTGTCTTCAGCCGGATCGGAGGCTCGGCGGCGGGTTCCCTTGATGGGTTCGGCGCGCATTCCGCCGTCGGACGCAATCTTGAGGAAGCGCTCGGGGGAGGTGCTGGCCACGGCCAGGCTGCCGAACCGGAAGTAGCTGGCAAAAGGCGCCGGGTTTTTCCGGCGGAGGGCCAGGTATGTCGGCCAGGGGTCGAGCGCAGCTGCAGGAATCCGGGCTGACAACGTGGTGGTCAGGCAGACCTCGTAGGTATTCCCCTCGGCAATTTCGTGCTGGGCGGCCGCAATCTTCTCCCGGTATGCGGCGCCGGTATCGCGGCTTGTGAACCTGGCTGTTTGAGGAAGGACGACGCCGGTGCTGCCGCCGGCCTGGGTGGAATGAGCCGGCGAGGCTTCGTGGCCGGCAGCCTCTTCGACCGCCGTGCGGGCCTTGTCGAACCATTCCGGGCCATCCAGTGCGTCCAGGGCCAGCAACCACGCGGTGCCTTCGGCGTGGTCCAGGACCACGGCCCTGCTTGCGAAGATCAGGGCAGCATCGGGGGTGGGGGCGGAATGATCGGTTCCGCCGGTTTCCCGTTTGAGTTCGTAGCCCAGGCATCCGAGCCACCCCAGTGTGAATTCGCCCGGGTAGCCGTCCGGGGTGCTGACCGACGCGTCGCCCCACACTGTGTCAAGCCAGCGGAAGAACGTGCCTTCCACCGTCGCTGATGCGCAGCCGGCCTGGATACTGGTGACGCCCGAACGGTGCGACACCTTCTGGCCCAACAGCCCGCCGTCGTCCGCCATGATGCTGAAGCGGCTGCGTTCAGCGGCGGCCGATTCGGCCTGGTCCTCCCCTGCGGGGGCAGCATGGCGGGCCTTGGGAAAGCTCACGGCCGGAGCGCCGGCATTGGACGAGTCCAGCCAGACGGCGTTGGCGGAAGTGCCACAGAGAGCGTTGAACAGGGTGGCGGCATCCGGGCGCGCGTCCAGACGTTCGGCATGTATACCCAGGCCGCGCCGGGCCGAGAGTTCGGGCGCCAGTACGGGGGCCAGCGCGGGTAGGTATGGAAGAAGCTGAAGCACATCCCTCGGGGCGGACCCGTCAGCGCGGTTCAGCACGCGCACGTCCGCGTGCTCCGGGACGTGGTCGCCGCGCAGCCATTCCTCCTCCTGGGCCGCCCATTGGTCCCAATAGGGTTCGTAGGTTCCGCCGTCACGCTCCAACGCCCGGATCCTGCGGATGTCATCCGGGGAGTCCGCCCAGATGACGGCGCTGAGCAGGGGCCGTGCCGCGGCGGCGGCGGCCCCCACTCCCTCAACGATCACAATCTCGGCGGGCAGCGTGACGCGGGAGTCGCCGTCGTAATGTCTTTCCCAGTCCCAGCTGGTCCACGTGGCCGCCCCGCCACGGCTCAGCGGTTCCAGGACTGTGGCGACATAGCGGTCGATGCCCGCCAACAGGCCGTTCCAGCCCGGGTAGATGTCCTCAAGGTGGAACAGGGAGACCTTGTGGTGGGCGCGCAGCTGTGCCGCCAGTTCGATGGCGAGGGTGGTTTTGCCTGCCCCCGAGCGCCCGTCGATGGCGATGATGACGGGGGCTGGGCTCATGGATTAGAGCGTACCGGTATCCTTGCCAGGCTTCACTTTCGATTGAGCCGGCCCCTGCCGGAGCAGGGCCTGCGACTTATGCCTGCCGCTGGAGCTGCGTGTTTTTCAGGACGGCCCCTTTGATGTATTCCACCAGGCCCGGGAGGGCGTTATGGACCTGGTGCCAGACGACGTCGAAGTCGGCCTGCCCGCCGTACCAGGGGTCCTCAATGCCCTGGTCCAGCAGGTCTTTGTCCGCCAGCCGCGGATCAAAGCTGCGCAGCATGCGGATTTTGTTCCTGGATTCCTGGTCCGGGGCGGACTCGCTGAGCCAGGCGTGGTGGTCGATGTCCAGTGCGAGGATCAGGTCCCGTTCCCGGAACCAGGAGTGCTGCCACTCGCGGGCGATGTGTTTGTCCCAGTTGAGCTGCGTCGCGCCGAGGCGGCGGGCCGCGCGCGGATCTATCGGCCGGCCTGCCTCATAGCCGGTAGTACCCGCAGAATCAACGGCCACCAGGCCCTCAAGCCCTTCGCGTTCCAACGCCGCGGCGAGCATCAGCTCAGCCATGGGGGACCGGCAGATGTTCCCGGTGCAGACGGCGATAACACGGTATGGGCTCGACGCTGAGTTCATAAGCTAAGCATGCGTGCTAATGAGCCCTGTTGGCTAGCGGTGAGTTCATAATGCATGACTATTTTGTAAAGAAACTGTGCTTATCCGTCATCGCCCTGCTGCCCCGTGGCTCAGGGGTGCTCAGTGGAGGAAGGCCAGCAGGATTCCCACGGCGACAAACAGAACGCCGAATGAGCGGTTGAGGACCCGCTGCCCGCGGGCGCTGTGGGTGAACCGCTCAAAGGATCTGGCGGCCGCCGCGAAGAAGAACCACATCACCAGGACGTCGATGGCGACGATCGTTGCCGTCAACACCGCGTACTGGGCCAGGAGGGGTTGCTCGGGCCGGATGAATTGGGGCATAAAGGCCAGGAAGAAGATGATGGCTTTTGGATTCAGCAGATTTACCCAGAATCCGCGCCGGAAGATGGACCATGCGGGCTCGTTCTGAAGGCCGGCGATTTTCTCCTGCTCGAGATCCGGCTTGGCGAGGAATTGCCGGATGCCCAGATACACCAGGTAGGCAGCGCCTGAATAGCGGATGACATTGAAGGCGATAGGCGAGCTGGCCACCAGGACGCCCACGCCAAGGGCCACGATCACCACATGGATCACCAGTGCTGCCTGCTGGCCGAGGATTCCCCACATGGAGCGCCGGAACCCGGAGTTCAGGGAATTGCTCATGGTGTTGATGGCCCCTGCGCCGGGGGTGAAACTGATCAGGACGCCGGCGCCGGCCAGGGTGAGCCACAGGGAAAATTGCACCAGCCAAGTTTAGTGCGCAATCACCAGAGGGTTGCCACGGGTCCGAACGCCTGCAGGTCTTCATCCGCAGTAACGAGGGTAAGCCCCTCCACCATCGCCTGGGCAGCGAGCATTCGGTCGAAGGGATCCTTGTGGTCCCAGTCCAGTTGTCCCGCGGCGAGGGTGTGGGGAGACGAGACAGCGAGTTCGGAAGCGTAGAGGTGGGCAATCTGCCGGCCAAAGCTAGTGACGATTGCCGCTCCAAAGGGCAATTTTCCTTGCCGGTGCTTGGAGGACAGCTCGTAAGCGGTGACCGGCGAGACGAAGATTTGGTTTTCCAGTTTTGTAATGGAATTCCTGGCCTTGGTGGACAGCCGTTTGGGTTCCGCCACAGCCCACAGGAAAACGTGGGTATCCAAAAGGAGCCGCATCATTCCGCGGCCCCCATCTCCTCGTCACTCCAAGGCTCGTAGAACTCGTCAGGAATGTGAAGGGGGCCCAGGAATCCCAGTTCCCGCTTATGGGGGCGTTCGATCTTTACCAGCCGGGCAACAGGCCTTCCTGCTTTGGCAATGACCACATCCTCGCCGTTTTCCACTTGGTTCAACAGCTCGGACAAACGCGTTTTTGCTTCCTGGACGTTGTACTGTCCCATGTTGACCAAGTCTACTTGGTCAACCTCCACTGTGTATGGTTCTGCCCAGTATTCGTTGTCGCCGTAGTAGCTCATGGGCCGACGATATTTCCGAGGCGGCAACCAGCGGCAGCCCGCAAAGTGGCTATGTGGATAGTGGCGCTGGCGCTTGCCGTTAACTAGGCACGCGCGATGACCTCACCGTTGGGAATCAGGAACCAGCCGTCGTCCGTGGAGCCCCAGCGGTGCCAGCCGGCAGAGATCCTGGCCAGGTCCGCGGGATTGGCGAAGCCGTATTCGAGCGCCTGCTCGGCGAAGGCGGAATGGAGCACCCGCTCGCCCCAGACGCGCGCCTGCCAACGCCGCTGCTGTCCCGTGGCGTAAAGCCAGTTGCTGCTGGTGGGCGCGACGTCGGTGAAGCCCGCGGACTGGGCCCAGCTCACCAGCCGCCGCCCGGCGTCGGGCTCTGCTCCGTTCCTGCGCGCGATGCGCTGGTAAAGCTCCATCCACTCATCCAGCTCAGGGATGGCGGGGTACCAGCTCATGCCGTGGAAGTCGGCGTCGCGCACCGCCACAATTCCGCCCGGCTTCGCTACCCGGCGCATCTCCCGCAGCGCCTCCACAGGATCCGTCAGGTGCTGGAGCACCTGGTGGGCGTGGACGACGTCGAACGTTTCGTCTTCGAAGGGGAGGTCGTAGATGTTGCCGGCAACGAATTCGACGTTCGCTACTTCACGCTCGACGGCGAGGGCCTTGGCCTGGGCAATGATGTCCGGCGAGCGGTCCAGGCCGATGACCTTGCCGGGGCTCACCACGCCAGCGAAATCGCAGGTGATGCTGCCCGGGCCGCAGCCGACGTCGAGCAGGGCAGTTCCGGGGGTGAGGTGCGGCAGGACAAACGCGGCCGAATTCTCGGCGGTCCTGGCGGCATGGGCGCGGACCACCGATTCGTGGTGGCCGTGCGTGTAAACGTCGTCTTCGGGCTGCTGCGCGCTCATAAGCAAACGCTACCCCCAACTGGGTTGCGCTAAGTGTCGTTTTGCCGCGTCAAAACGACACTTGCTGCTACTTACTTGGGTGGGCGGGGAAACTGGGTGCGCCGGACGGTTCTTCCCGGGCCGCCACCGTGGCTTCCACCATCGCGGTCATAAAGCGGGTGACTGTTTCCAGTTCCTCGGCGGAGAAGTGGGCCATCGCGCTGCCCATGTGGCGGGCGAGCGGAGCGAAAATGGCGCCGCCTTCCTCGAAGGCCTTGGGCGTCATCCGGAGGTGGACCTGCCGGCGGTCGGAGATGTCCCGCTCCCGCACGACATGTCCCGAGTTGTCCAGCCGGTCAATCAGTGCGGTGGTGGCCGGAGAGCTGAGGTTCAGCTCCTTCCGCAGCAGCCCGGGCGTGACGCTGCCCCCGCTTGCAGTGTGCCGCATGATGACTGCCAGCGCATTCAGGTCCGTCCGGTGCATGTCCTTCCGCCCGCCCGCCGCGTCCACGTAGCGGTTGGCTTCGAGCGTGAACTCCTGAAGGAGCCGGATCAGCGGGTGGGGGCCGGCGCCGCGGGGCGGTCCCTGAAGCGGTGCGCCCGGCGCGGGCCGGCCCTCGGGAGGTTCGGGCGCGGCGGGAGTCCTGTTGCCAGCCACGTCCACCTCCAGATTCTTGCCGCACGAGTCATTGCCGGGCGAAGCGCCCGCAGCGTCCGGCCGTACTGACGGATATTACTTCAGCCGCGGGGGCGCTCGGGCATCGGCCGCAAAAGAAAAGCTAGGCCAGCACTTATCTCCATTATGGAGATACTCTAGTATGGAATCAATCCTACTCCCGTCGCTGTCCGGAAGGCATCATGAAATCCCATTCTCCGGCCAAAGAGCGCGTGCCATTCTGGCTGCGCTGGCTGGTCCCCGTCATCCTCGTGCTGGCCTGGCTGGCGCTCGCAGGCGTCGGCGGACCCACGTTCGGCCGCCTGGACGAAGTCTCGTCCAATGACCAGGCATCGTTCCTGCCTGTCAGTGCAGAGGCCACCGCGGCCCAGGACTGGCAATCGAAGTTCCGCGATTCGGACGAGGTGCCCGGCGTGATCGTCCTCGAAGGCGACCAGCCAATAAGTCCCGCGCAGCTTGGTGAATTCGCCAACCTGCGGACAGAGCTGGAAGGGCTCCAGGCGGGCAGCGCGGTGATCGGGCCCATCCCGTCTGAGGACGGGACGGCGGTTCAGTTCATCGTCCCGATCGACTCTTCCAAAGAGGTGAAGGAGGTTGTCCAGGAACTGCGGGACACCGTCGCAGAATCAGCCCCGGAGGGCATCAAAACGTATGTCACCGGTCCCGCAGGACTGGCAGCTGACCTCACGGCGGCATTCGCAGGTATCGATGGGATCCTCCTGCTGGTGGCGCTGGGAGCCGTGTTTGTGATCCTGCTGGCGGTGTACCGCTCGCTCCTGCTGCCCATCGTGGTGCTGCTGACCTCCGTGTTCGCGCTTTGTGCGGCCATCCTGCTGGTTTTCGGCATGGCCAAGGCCGGTTGGATCCAGCTCAACGGGCAGAGCCAGGGCATCCTTTCCATCCTGGTGATCGGCGCCGCCACGGACTACGCCCTGCTGTTTGTGGCAAGGTTCCGTGAAGCCTTGACCCACACCACCAACCGCACCGCTGCCGTGCTGAAAGCATGGAAGGCCTCCTTCGAGCCCATCCTGGCCTCCGGTGCCACCGTGATCATCGCGCTCCTGTGCCTGCTCTTCTCCGACCTGAACTCCAACAAGGCGCTGGGTCCCGTGGCCGGGGCCGGCATCCTCTGCTCGCTGTTTGCAGCCCTAACCCTGCTTCCCGCCCTGATGGCACTCCTGGGCCGCGCTGCATTCTGGCCGTTCCGGCCCAAGCTCGTCCCGGCGGACCAGCGTGAGCCCGAACTGGTTACCGGACTGGAGGGGCAGAAGGGCTTGTGGCGTGCTACCGGCTCCCTGGTTTCGCGCCGGCCGCGGGCTGTCTGGGTGGCCTCGGTCCTGCTGCTGGTGGTTGCCGCAGGCGGCCTGCTCCAACTGAAGGCCAACGGTGTCCCGCAGACGGACGTTATCCTTACGGCGTCCAACGCCGTGGACGGCCAGGACGCGCTGGCGCGCCATTTCGACGCCGGCAGCGGCAGCCCCGCCGTCGTGATTGCGGACCAGGGAAAGGCGCAGGAAGTGCTGGACGCGGTAAAGGCGGCCGACGGCGTCGGTGAGGCTTATCTGCTGGCCCAGGGTTCTGTGCCCATCACCGGAGCCCCGGGAGCTCCCAACGCCCCGGACGTCCGCGACGGAAAGGTGCTGATCAACGCCACGCTGAACAACGCAGCGGATTCACTGGAGGCTGAGGAGACGGTTAAGGCTCTTCGCGAAAATGTGAAGTCCGTGGATCCCGGCGCGCTCGTGGGTGGCGTGACCGCCACTGCCCTGGACACCAATACCACCGCCCAGCGCGACCTGGTGATCATCATCCCGGTGGTCCTGACTGTGATCCTCCTGATCCTCATGCTGCTGCTGCGCTCGGTTGTGGCGCCGGTCCTGCTGGTGCTCTCGGTGGTGCTGTCCTACGCCGCGGCCATGGGTGTTTCCGCTTTCGTCTTCAACAACATCCTTGGCTTCCCGGGCGCAGATGCCACCGTTCCACTGTTCGGCTTCGTGTTCCTGGTGGCGCTGGGCGTGGACTACAACATCTTCCTGATGAGCCGGGTCCGCGAGGAATCCCTGAAGCACGGCACACGGCCCGGCATCCTCCGCGGACTTGGTGTGACCGGGGGCGTGATCACCTCCGCCGGGGTGGTCCTGGCTGCCACGTTCGCGGCGCTGGGGGTCATTCCCATCATGTTCCTGGTGCAGCTCGCGTTCATCGTGGCCTTCGGAGTGCTGCTGGACACGGTTTTGGTGCGCTCGCTGCTGGTCCCCGCCCTTGCTTACGACATCGGTCCGCGGATCTGGTGGCCGGGCAAGCTGGGGCGGCCGGAGCTGGACGCCGCAGCGCAGCGCGACTCCAGCGGCAGTCCCGAAACCGATCTTGAAGGCGCCGGACGCCGTTAGTCCCGCTCCCGGCGTCACGCACAGCATGCTTTTGGGCTCCCATCATCGCCGCGGTCCCGGTTTTCCGGGCTCGCGTCGGCGCTGCCGGGCTAAAAGCATGCCGTGCGTGACACGTCTGGCGGAGGGGTGCCCCTGCCTGCAAGCGAGGGAAACCAGCCCCTGTTGGCGGAAGTTCGCGCTGATTAGACTGCAAGTGCGCCCGCATGGACGCGCAACTCAGAGGAGAGATGCACCATGACTGAGAACCCGGAAGTCCCCGGCGAGGAGGCCCGCAGGGGAAGCACGGCCCCCGGCCTGGAAGGCGAGGGCGGGCAGTATGTGGACGGCGACTACGGGGACGCCGGCACTGTGGGCGAGCCTGCCGGGAACCTTCAGGATGCCGAATACCCGGATGGGGACTATGGCGATGCCGGTACTGCCGGTGCTGCCCATGAAGCGGATGCTGTCCGCGAGCGGCTCACCGACGGGCAGGTCAACACCACTGCCGAGGAACGCGGCCCCCTGCATGGCGACACTGACAGCGAACGGTAACAGCGGCAGGCAACCCAGCACTAAAGCACCCCGGCGGCGCGGTTCTCCAAGAGCGAAC
The DNA here is from genome assembly GCF_006680095.1 of Pseudarthrobacter sp. B4EP4b. Classification (NCBI taxonomy): domain Bacteria; kingdom Bacillati; phylum Actinomycetota; class Actinomycetes; order Micrococcales; family Micrococcaceae; genus Pseudarthrobacter; species Pseudarthrobacter sp. B4EP4b. The sequence continues at coordinate 20,935 of NZ_VHIJ01000058.1, forward strand.
GGAGGACCGCCGTCGTCCGTTAACCCCGGAATTTCAAGGAAAAGATACCCTTCCGATTTCCTGCCTAAATCAAAGTTGAGCGTACTTCACTCAACTTGGATTGACATCGCTGGCGCCCTGAGTAAAGTTGAGTGCAGAACGCTCAATCATCGGGGCGCCAGCAAGTTTCCAAGGAAAGAAGGAAGCAACACATGTCACGTGCAGTAGGTATTGACCTCGGAACCACCAACTCCGTCGTCTCCGTTCTCGAAGGTGGCGAGCCCACCGTTATTGCCAACGCCGAGGGTGGCCGCACCACGCCGTCCGTCGTTGCATTCTCCAAGTCGGGCGAGGTCCTGGTCGGCGAGATCGCCAAGCGCCAGGCCGTCAACAACATCGAGCGAACCATCGCTTCGGTCAAGCGCCACATGGGCACTGACTGGAAGGTGGACATCGATGGCAAGAAGTACACCCCGCAGGAAATTTCCGCGCGTATCCTCATGAAGCTGAAGAACGACGCCGAGTCCTACCTGGGTGAAAAGGTCACCGACGCTGTGATCACCGTTCCCGCGTACTTCAACGACGCCGAGCGCCAGGCCACCAAGGAAGCCGGCGAAATCGCAGGCCTGAACGTCCTGCGCATCGTCAACGAGCCCACCGCGGCGGCTCTCGCCTACGGCCTGGACAAGGGCAAGGAAGACGAACTCATCCTGGTCTTCGACCTCGGTGGCGGTACCTTCGACGTCTCCCTGCTGGAAGTCGGCAAGGACGAAGACAACTTCTCCACCATCCAGGTGCGCGCCACCGCCGGTGACAACCGCCTCGGCGGCGACGACTGGGACCAGCGGGTTGTTGACTACCTGCTGAACCAGCTCAAGGTCAAGGGCATCGACCTGTCCAAGGACAAGATTGCCCTGCAGCGCCTCCGCGAAGCAGCTGAGCAGGCCAAGAAGGAACTCTCTTCCTCCACCAGCACCAACGTCTCGCTCCAGTACCTGTCCGTCACCCCCGACGGCCCGGTCCACCTGGACGAGCAGCTGACCCGCGCCAAGTTCCAGGACCTCACCAAGGACCTGCTGGAGCGCACCAAGAAGCCGTTCCACGATGTGATCAAGGAAGCCGGCATCAAGCTCTCCGACATCAACCACATCGTGCTCGTGGGCGGCTCCACCCGTATGCCCGCCGTCTCCGAACTGGTCAAGGAACTGGCCGGCGGCAAGGAGCCGAACAAGGGCGTGAACCCGGATGAGGTTGTGGCCGTTGGCGCAGCCCTGCAGGCCGGCGTGCTGAAGGGTGAGCGCAAGGACGTCCTGCTGATCGACGTCACACCGCTGTCCCTCGGCATCGAAACCAAGGGTGGCGTGATGACGCACCTGATCGAGCGCAACACCGCGATCCCCACCAAGCGGTCCGAGACCTTCACCACCGCTGACGACAACCAGCCGTCCGTGGCCATCCAGGTCTTCCAGGGCGAACGCGAATTCACCCGCGACAACAAGCCGCTCGGCACGTTCGAACTGACCGGCATCGCCCCGGCTCCTCGCGGCGTTCCCCAGGTTGAGGTCACGTTCGACATCGACGCCAACGGCATCGTCCACGTCTCCGCGAAGGACAAGGGCACCGGCAAGGAACAGTCCATGACCATCACCGGCGGCACCGCGCTCTCCAAGGAAGACATCGACCGCATGGTCCGTGACGCCGAGGAGCACGCTGCCGAGGACAAGGCCCGCCGCGAGGCTACCGACACCCGCAACTCCGCCGAGCAGCTCGCCTACTCCGTAGACAAGCTGATCGCCGACAACGCCGACAAGCTGCCTGAAGAGGTCAAGACCGAGGTCCAGTCCGACGTCGACGACCTCAAGAAGGCACTGGAAGGCACCGACGACGCCGCGGTGAAGTCCGCCTTCGAGAAGCTGCAGGCATCGCAGACCAAGCTGGGCGAGGCCATCTACGCCCAGGCCGGTTCGCCGGACGGTGCCGGTGCTTCTGCAGGTGCTGAAGGCGCTGCCGGTGGTGCTGCAGGTGACAAGGCCGACGAGGATATCGTCGACGCCGAAATCATCGACGAAGACGAAGCGAAGAAGTAACCATGCCGCATCACGGTAACGAGGAAGAGCACAACACGTCACCCCGTGAAGAGCACCTCCAGGAGCAGCAGGGCAACGGCCACCAGGAACCGGTCATCCGGGACAACCGCAAGGTTGACCCGGTGACCGGCCAGGCCCGGCACCCCGAGGGCGGTCACGCTGAAGGCGGAAACACTGCCCCCGGTACCGGTTCCGAGGACTCCGACGGCGATGCGCTGGCCCAGGCTGAGGAAATCCTCAACGGCGTCGAGGTGCCGGCTGAGGAATCCGTGGCCCAGGGTGTTCCCGCAGGCTCAACCAGCGCCGAGGCAGCCGAGCTAAAGAACGACCTCCTCCGCCTGCAGGCCGAGTACGTCAACTACCGCAAGCGCGTTGAACGCGACCGGGCCGTGGCAGGGGAGATGGCCGTCATCGGTGTCCTGAACTCGCTGCTGCCGGTCCTGGACGATATCGACGCCGCCCGCCAGCACGGTGACCTCACGGACGGACCCTTCGCCGCGATCGCCACCAAGCTGGAGAACGCGCTGAAGACCTACGGCCTGGTACGCATCGATGAGACCGGCGTGGAGTTTGATCCCAACATCCACGAGGCCCTCATCCAGCAGCCCGGCGAGGACCTTGAAGTCGACACCGTCAGCCAGGTGCTCCGGTCCGGCTACAAGTCAGGCGACCGAGTCCTCCGCGCCGCCCAGGTCATCGTGGCTGTTCCGGCTTAGTCGGGGTACTTCCGGCGCTACGCCTCCGCTGGGACCGCGCCAAACGGATAAGGGGCCCCGCCCCTGCGCCGGGTGGCTGAGGATCTGCGATCCTTAGCCACCCGGCTCCGGCAGGCCCGATGCCACTCCCGGGCCCCTTATCCGTCCGTCGCTCAGCGGTTATCTCGCCTAAGGTGAGATGACCGCAGCGCGCAGCTGGATAGGGGGCCGCGGCGTGGCGGGCACCGCGGAGCGGGCACGGCCCCCTATCCAGCGGAGCGTAACGGCGCCGAGGACTAAAGGTTTGAACGAGAAAGGAAACGCCATTGGCTAGCCAGGATTGGGTGGACAAGGACTTTTATAAGATCCTTGGTGTTGCCAAGGACGCTTCCGACGCCGACATTAAGAAGGCCTACCGGAAGCTTGCGCGGCAGCACCACCCTGATACCAACTCGGGGAACACTGCTTCCGAGAAGAAGTTCAAGGACATCTCCGAGGCTTACTCCGTACTTTCCGATCCGGACGAGCGGCAGCAGTATGACGCCATCCGGGCGATGGGCGGCGGAGCCCGCTTCGCCCCCGGAGGTGCCGGCGGAGGCAATGGCGGGTTCGAGGACCTGTTCGGCGGCCTCTTCACTGGCAACACCGGAAGGCACGCGGGCGGCTTCAACCCGTCCGCCGGCGGCATTCCACCCGAGTTCGCCGACCTGTTCGGCGGTGGCTTCGGTGGCACTCCAGGCTTCCAGCGCGCCCCGCAGAAGGGTGCGGACCGGACCGCGTCCACCAGCATCTCGTTTGCCGGATCCATCCGGGGCACCACCATCGGCCTCCGCGAGCCCAGCGGCGACGTCATCGACGTCCGCGTCCCTGCCGGCATCAAGGACGGCCAGAAGGTCCGGGTACGCGGCAAGGGCCAGCCCGGTCCTGCCGGCAACGGCGACCTGGTGGTGACCGTCTCGGTCCAGCCGCACGCGTTCTACACGCGCGACGGCGACAACCTCCGCATCCACGTTCCGGTCACCTTCCCGGAGGCTGCCCTGGGCGCCGACATCGAAGTGCCCACCATCGAGGGCGAAAAGGTGCGGGTGCGCGTACCGGCGGGGACGCCGTCGGGCCGTACCCTGCGGGTGAAGGGCAAAGGCGTGAAGACGTCCAAGGGGACCGGCGACCTGCTGGTGACCATCGACGTCGCGGTTCCCAAGAACTTGAACAAGGACGCCGAAGCTGCGGTCAAGGCGTTTGCTGAGGCCACCGCCGATGCCGACGTCCGAGAGGGCCTGGCCGCCAAGGCCCGGCTATAGCAACGGGGTGAGCCGTGGACATCAACGCCGCGAACATCAACTCAGACCAGCCGATCTTTGTCATCTCGGTAGCGGCTGAACTGGCGGACATGCACCCCCAGACGCTCCGCCAGTACGACCGGCTGGGCATCGTTTCGCCCAGCCGCGCGCCCGGCAAGTCCCGCCGCTACTCACAGCGGGACGTGAACATGCTGCGCGAGGTGCAGCGGCTGTCCCAGGAAGGTGTCTCGCTCGAAGGCATCAAGCGCATCCTGGAACTCGAAAACCAGGTAGCGGCCCTGCAGCGCCGGGTCTCCGAACTTTCGGAGGAACTCAGCCGCCGCCCGCAGCCGTTCGATTCCCGGATCTTCGCGGCAGGCGCTGCGGGAGACGTGGTCAGCCTGGCCCGCGGGCAGCGTCCCCGGCCGCGGTCGCAGGCCATGGTGCTCTGGCGGCCGCGGGCGATTGGCCAGTAGGTACCGCTTTATACGTGCCGGCTGAAATTCGAGTACCCACTACTCGTGACGCTTTTACCCCCGGAAACTTGAATGGAACCACTGCCGCTGGATCAGCAGCAGTGGTTCCACGTTTCTGGGGGTTTTTATGTTTGGTTATCAAAGCAAGGCCCGGCCGTGAGCCCGGGCATGGAAGCCGTGGCAGCATTCAGCGGCTCGATCCCGGGCCAGATCCTGCTGGCACTCGGCCAGACGGTGGTGGTGGTGTGCGTCTGCTTCGATATGGTGCGTGCCCTGTCCGTGCCGCGGTCCCACCGGCGATACGTGGCGAGCACGGTTTTCCGGACGCTTGCCATTCCGTCCATCATTGCCAACGGTGTGACCGTCCTGATTGCCCTGGTGCTGGCATCCTGGATTGATGTGGTGATGGGGATGTTCGTGCTGATGGCCATCATTTTCCGCCTGCATCACGACAAGGATGAGGACAACTGGTGGAAGGGCAAGGGCAAGAAGCTCGCCCGCTGGGCCCGCCGCCAGCTTTCGGGCCGGACCGCCGCCGCCCCTGCCATGGGGTAAGCCGGCTGGATTAGCCCATGGGGCGGCGGCAGTAGGGGTTCAGCCGTTGATGACCTGGGGGACGCCGAGGGCTTTGAGGCCTTCGACGCCGAATTCGAGGCCGTAGCCTGACTGCTTGGCGCCGCCGAACGGGATCCGCGGGTCCACTGCGCCGTGCTTGTTAATCCAGACGGTGCCGGCCTGGAGGCGTGCTGCGACTTCGCGGGCAGTGTCGCGGTTGGCGGACCAGACGGAGGCACCCAGTCCGACGTCGAGCGCGTTCGCCTTCTCCACGGCTTCGTCCACTGTGTCGTAGCGGATGATGGGCAGGGCGGGGCCGAACTGTTCCTCAGTCACGAGCGGATTGTTGTTGTCGATGTCCGCCACGAGGGTGGCGGGGTAGAAGTAGCCGGGCTGGCTGGTGTCAGGGTTTCCGCCGAGAAGGATCCTGGCCCCGGCCTCGCGGGCCGCCTCCACGAGGTTCGCGACGACGTCGTATTGTGCCTTGTTCTGCAGCGGTCCCAGGACGTTGTTTTCGTCCAGGCCGTTGCCCATGGGCATGGCTGCGGCGACCTTCGCGAGTTCTTCACAGACGGCGCCGTAGATATCGGTGTGGACGTAAAGCCGCTTGAGGGCGGCGCAGGTCTGGCCGGTGTTGATGAACGCGCCCCAAAAGAGGTCCTGCGCGATGGCTGTGGGGTCGGCGTCGGGGAGGACGATGCCGGCGTCGTTTCCGCCCAGTTCCAGGGTGAGGCGCTTCACGGTGTCCGCGGAGGATTTGATGATGGCCTTGCCGGTGGCTGTGGATCCCGTGAACATGATCTTGCCGATGGCTCGGTGTTCGGCCAGCCGGGCGCCAACGTCGCGTCCTCCGCTGACGACCGTGAGGAGTCCTTCGGGCAGTTCTTCGTTGATGACCTTCGCGAGTGCCAGGACACTGAGTGGTGTGTACTCGGAGGGCTTGACCACCACGGCGTTGCCCATGCGCAGGGCAGGTGCGATCTGCCAGACGGTGATCATCATGGGCCAGTTCCACGGGCCGATGGCGCCCACGACGCCGATGGGCTTGTAGTGCAGCTCGGCGTGGGTTTCGCCGTCGTCCACCACCGTCTCCGGTTCCATAGGGGTGGTGGCGGCGACGCGCAGCCAGGCGGCGCAGGCGCCCACTTCGAAGCGGGCGTTGGGGCCGTTGAGGGGTTTGCCCTGCTCGCGGGAGAGCAGGCGGGCGAGCTCTTCGGCGGAGCGTTCGACGGCGTCGGCTGCCTTCAGGAGCGCGGCGGACCGGGCGTCGTGTCCCAAGGCAGCCCAGGCGGGCTGGGCTGCCTGGGCTGCGGTAATTGCCTGTTCCAGGTCTTCGACGGAGTGGATGGGTGCCTCGCCGACGGCTTCACCGGTGGCCGGGTCCAGGATGGTCCGGCCGGTGCCGGATGCGGGAGATATGGACGCCAGAAGGGCATCGTAAGTTTCCATGGGGTGCTCCACTTCGAGTAGTCAGGCGCTTGCCGGATGGCCGGCGGGTTGCTCCCAGTCTGGGTGACCGCCTGCCGTGGGCTCTTGTGTTTGTGCGCAGAGCCCTTGTCCGGGAGCGAACGCCGTGTCACTCCAGGCATGTTTTCGCGGGACGCGCCACGGCAGGACCCCCGATTTCCGTGATCCCGCCGTCCGAGGTGGGCCGAAAGCATGCCCTGCGTGACGCCGTCGGACGCCTTCCCGCCAACGCTGCTCGGAAGCGGTGGCGTCAGTAGCTGGCGGGCGAGTCGCCGTCAGCGGGCTGGATGAACGGCTTGGCGAGTGCTTCGGAGCCCCGGGCGAGGAGGGCGACGTCGGCGCCGACGAGGATGAAGGTGGCGCCGTTCTCGAGGTAGTGGTGGGCGGTGTCGGGGTTGAAGGCGTTGACGCCGGCGGGTTTCCCGGCGGCTGTGGCGGCGGCGAGGCAGTGTTCGACGGCGGCGCGCACCTCGGGGTGTTCCTGCTGTCCCAGCAGGCCCATGGAGGCGGCGAGGTCGGAGGGCCCGATGAAGATGGCGTCCACGCCGTCCACCTTCAAGATGTCCGCCACCGCCTCCACTGCCGCCGTCGACTCAATCTGGACGGTGACGCTGATGGTCTCACTGGCGCGGGCGAGGTAATCAGGGACCCGGTTCCAGCGGGCAGCCCGGGCAAGCGCGGAGCCAACACCGCGAACGCCGTGCGGCGGGTAGCGGGTGGCGGCCACGGCGGCTTCCGCCTCGGTTACGGAGTTGACCATGGGGATGAGCAGGTTCTGGACGCCCAGGTCCAGGTACTGCTTGATGAGCACGGTGTCGTTGACCGGCGGGCGGACCATCACCTGGACGGGGTAGCCATGGATGGCCTGGAGCTGGGCGAGGATGGATTCGAGCCCGTTGGGGCTGTGTTCGGCGTCCACCAGGAGCCAGTCCAGCCCGGATCCGGCGCAGAGTTCGGCGATCAGCGGGCTGCCGGAGCAGACCCACATCCCGGCCAGCGGGCGCCTGGCCTCAGCCAAAGCGGACCGGAAGGTGTTTCCTACTGGAATCGGCATGTGACACTCCCCAAGGGTCCGTAATCTGCGTGGACCGTATCGCCCTTGTAGACCCACAGCGGGCGGGTGAACGAGCCGGCGAGGATGATATCGCCGGCCTTCAGCGAGTCGCCGTGAGCGGCGATCTTGTTGGCCAGCCAGTGGACCCCGTTGGCCGGGTGGTCCAGGACGCCGGCGGCCACGCCGGTTTCCTCCACGGTCTGGTTTTTGTACAGGATGGCGGAGACCCAGCGGAGGTCCACGGCGTCGGGCTTGACCGGGCGGCCGCCGATCACCATGGCGCCCATGGCTGCGTTGTCGGAGATTGTGTCCACGATGGTCCGGCCCTCCATCTCAATCCGCGAGTCGAGGATTTCGAGGGCCGGGACCACGTAGTCGGTGGCTTTCAGGACATCGAAGATGGTGACGCCGGGGCCCTTGAGCCCGTCCTTGAGCACGAACGCCAGTTCCACCTCAACCCGGGGGTGGGTGTACTGGTCCCACTCCACCGAGCAGCCGGTCTCCAAAACCATGTCATCGAAGATGGCGCCGTAGTCCGGTTCGGTGATGCCGGTGGCGTCCTGCATGGCTTTGGAGGTGAGGCCGATCTTGCGCCCCACCAGGGTCCTGCCGGCTTCCTCGTTCCGGCGCCGCCACAACTGTTGGACCGCGTAGGAGTCCTCTACCGTCATGTGCGGGTAGCGGGCAGTCAGCCGGGGAACGGGGGTGCGGGTGCGCCCGGCTTCCAGCAGCTCGTCCGCGATGGCCTCAATTGTCTTGGCATCCAGCATAGCTACAGCTGTGCTCCCAGCTTGAAGCCCTCGGCCCCGGCTGCTTCGGTGGGCCGGGTGTAGGAGAAGCCGTCGGCGCCGACGGTGACGGCCATCTCAGACTTTTCCTCGCGTTCGATGACTGGCTGGGGGTTGCCGTCGAGGTCCAGGACCAGGGAGGCTTCGGTGTACCAGGAGGGGACTACGGGGTTGCCCCACCAGTCGCGGCGCTGGTTGTCGTGGACGTCCCAGGTGATGGTGGGGTTGTCGGGGTCGCCGGTGTAGTAGTCCTGGGTGTAGATCTCGATGCGGTGGCCGTCCGGGTCCAGGATGTAGAGGTAGAAGGCGTTGGATACGCCGTGCCGGCCGGGGCCGCGTTCGATCCGGTCGCTGATGCGCAGGGCGCCCATCTTGTCGCAGATCTGGATGATGTTGTGTTTCTCGTGGGTGGCGAACGCGACGTGGTGCATCCGCGGTCCGTTGCCGCCGGTGAGGGCGGTGTCGTGGACGGTCTGTTTGCGGTGCATCCACGCGGCGTAGGTGACGCCGTCGGCATCCTTGATGTCTTCGGAGACGCGGAAGCCGAGATCTTCGAGGTAGGCGCGGCCTCGGGGGACGTCGGGGGTGACCTGGTTGAAGTGGTCCAGGCGGACCAGTTCCCCGGCGGAGTAGAGGTCGTAGCGCTGGGTGAGGCGCTCCACATGCTCCACGTCGTAGAAGAACTCATACGGGAAGCCCAGCGGGTCCTCGACGCGGACGGAGTCGCCCACGCCCTTGGTGAAGCCTTCTTTGCGGCGCTCCACCCGGCAGCCCAGCTCGCGGTAGTAGGCCTCGGCGGCGTCCACTTCGGCGGGGGACTTCACCCGGTAGGCGAAGGCGGCGACGGCGGCGATGGGTCCCTTGCGGAGCACCAGGTTGTGGTGGATGAACTCCTCCAGGGAGCGCAGGTAGATGGCGTTCTCGTCTTCTTCGGTGACGTGCAGGCCCAGGACGTCCACGTAAAACTCACGGGATTTGGCGAGGTCGGTGACCACGATCTCCATGTAGGCGCAGCGGACGATGTCCGGTGCCGGGACAGTGGGGGTGGGGACGAAGTTGGTCATGATGGTCTCTCTTCTTTGAAAGGGTTCGGATTAGTACGACGGCGGCAGGCCGGGGTGGGTGCCCGAGCCTAGCCTTCGTTGGCGGCGGAGGCTTCGATGCTGCCGAACTTGGGAGTGTGGACGGAGCCGAGGGTGATGTGGACGGCCTGCTGGTCGGTGTAGAAGTCGATGGAGCGGTAGCCGCCCTCGTGGCCCAGGCCTGAGGCTTTGACGCCGCCGAACGGGGTGCGGAGGTCGCGGACGTTGTGGCTGTTCAGCCACACCATGCCGGCTTCGACGTTCTGGGAGAAGTTGTGCGCGCGGGTGAGGTTCTGGGTCCAGATGTAGGCGGCGAGGCCGTACTTGGTGTTGTTGGCCAGGGCGAGGGCTTCGTCGTCGTTCTCGAACGGGGTGATCGCCACGACGGGGCCGAAGATTTCCTCCTGGAAGATCCGGGCGTCGGGGGCGACGTCGGCGAACACGGTGGGTGCGATGTAGTTGCCTTCGGGGAGGTGTTCGGGGCGGCCGCCACCGGCCAGGAGCCGGCCTTCGGACTTGCCGATCTCCACGTAGGAGGCCACTTTTTCGTAGTGCTCCGGGTGGACCAGGGCGCCCACCTGGGTCTTGGGATCGTGCGGGTCGCCGACCACGATGTTCCTGGCCCGGGCGGCGTACTTTTCGCAGAACTCGTCGTAGATGGCCCGTTCGACGAGGATGCGGGAGCCGGCGGTGCAGCGTTCGCCGTTGAGGGAGAAGACCCCGAACAGGGCCGAATCGATCGCGGCGTCGAGGTCGGTGTCGGCGAACACCACGCAGGGGGACTTGCCGCCCAGCTCCATGGACAGGCCCTTGAGGTTGGCCGCGGCGTTGCGGAAGATCGTCTGGCCCGTCGTGGTTTCGCCGGTGAAGGAGATCAGCGGGACGTCCGGGTGCTTGACCAGGGCGTCGCCCGCTTCCTCGCCCAGGCCGTTGACCAGGTTGAAGACACCGTCCGGGAGGCCGGCTTCCTTGAAGATGGTGGCCCACAGCGAGGCCGAGAGCGGGGTGAATTCGGCGGGCTTGAGGACCACGGTGTTGCCGGTCGCCAGTGCAGGAGCGAGCTTCCAGGACTCGAGCATGAACGGGGTGTTCCACGGCGTGATCAGGCCTGCGACGCCGATCGGCTTGCGGTTCACGTAGTTGATCTGCGAGCCGGGGACCTTCATGGCGTCGTCGAACTGGGCCACGATCAGGTCCGCGAAGAACCGGAAATTCTCGGCCGCGCGCAGGGCCTGGCCCTTGGCCTGGGTGATCGGCAGGCCGGTGTCGAAGGTTTCGAGTTCGGCGAGCCGGGCTTCCTGCGCCTCGACCGCGTCGGCGATTTTGTTCAGGATCCGGGCGCGTTCGCGGGGCTTCATCTTCGGCCACGGACCCTTGGTGAAGGCTTCGCGCGCGGCGGCCACGGCGAGGTCGATGTCCTCTTTCTGGCCCGCCGCGGCGGTGGCGTAGTTCCGGTTGGATACAGGATCCAGTACGTCGAAGGTCTTGCCGCCCACGGAGTCGACGAACTGGCCGTTGATGAAGTGCTGGATGTGCGTGGGAAGGTCCTGCGGCACGTAGTGCTTGGCGGTTTCTGCAGAGGTCGTCATCGTTGAAGTCCTTACTGTGGTTGAGAGCAACGCGGGGTCACTTTTGGCCCATTAAAGGCCTAATATTGGGCGTTTACTGACCCCGCGTTGCGTTCGGATGGGGATGCCTGGGCGAGGTAGGCGTCCAGGGTGGCGGAACGGTGCAGGCGGGCTGCCTTTTCGATCGAGTCGGCGTCTGCTCCGGTTTCGATCAACTGGAGCAGTGCCTCGTGCTCATCCACGGAGTCGTGGGCGCGACCGGGGACGAAGCGGAAGGTGGAGGACCGCAGTGCTGCCAGCCGGTTCCAGCCGCGGTGCACGAGGTCCAGGATGTGCGGGTTGGGGCAGTGTTCGAACAAAACGCTGTGGAAGTCCTGGTTAAGCCGGGTGAAGCGGACCGGGTCAAAGTGCTCCAGGCATTCGCGCATCTCCTCATTCACGGCGCGGGCCCGGGCAATCGCCACGGAATCGATCAGCGGTGCGGACAACGCCGTGGCGGCGCCCTCCACAATGCTGAGGGTCTGCATGGTGTAGAGGTATTCCGTGGGATCAATCCCGGCCACCGTGGCGCCGACGTTCCGTTCGAACGTGACCAGGCCCTCGGCCTCCAAGCGGCGGATGGCTTCCCGGACCGGGACCACGCTGAATCCCAGGTCCTTGGCGATGCTGCCCAGGACCAGGCGGTATCCAGGAGTGTAGGTCCCCTCGATGATCCGTGCCTTCACGGCCTGGTAGGCCTGCTCGGACTTGCTGCCGGGGGCGGCGGCAAGCTCAGCCACTGCTTCAGTCATCAGCGTTGCCCGCTTTCCATTCCTGGTACTTGGCCTGCCATTCGGCGTTCATCGGGTAGAGGCCGTCCACGCTGTTGCCCTGCTTGACCATTTCGAAGATGAAGGTTTCTTCCTGCTCCTGGGCGATGCAGTCGTCCACCAGTTCTTCGGCGATGGCCGGTGGGATCACCAGGATGCCGTCGGAGTCGGCCACGATGATGTCGCCGGGCTGGACGGTGGCGCCGCCGCAGGCGATGGTGATGTCCGTGTCCCACGGGATGTGGCGGCGGCCCAGCACGGCCGGGTGCGGGTTGGCGAAATATGTGGGCATGTCCAAACCGGCCACGGCGGTGTAGTCGCGGACGCCGCCGTCGGTGATGATGGCCGCGGCGCCGCGGACCTGGGCGCGCAGGGCCAGGATGTCGCCCACGGTGCCGGTGCCCTTTTCGCCGCGGGCTTCCATGACGAGGATTTCGCCCTCGTTGACGGAGTCGATGGCCTGCTTTTGGGCGTTGAATCCGCCGCCGTGGGTCTTGAAGAGGTCCTCGCGGTTGGGGACGTACCGCAGGGTCCGGGCCAGGCCGACGACGCGGCGGTCCGGCCGGGTGGACTGCAGCCCGTCGATGCTGACGTTGTTAAGGCCGCGCTTGCGCAGCTGGGAAGACAGCGTGGCTGTGGCCACGCTCTCCAGCTTTGCTTTCAGCTCGGGGGAGAGGGAAGGCGCGACGACGGTACCCGCCTCAGTCTCTTCGACCGCCGGGAGGCCGGCTGCTTCGCGTGAACCCCACGCCTCCTCCCGCTGCAGGTCATCAACCTTCGGTCCGGCACCAAAGTCCGCGAACGGCGTCGTGCCTTCCTCAACGGTGGTGACCAGCCGGCCCGTGGTGAGCTCCCCTGCGGAGACCTCCACCTCGAGGACGTCACCCGGCCTGGCAACGGACGCTCCGGCGGGGGTGCCGGTGAGGATGATGTCGCCCTCTTCGAGGGTGAGCAGCTGGGACAGGTCCGCGACCAGCCGGGCGAACGGGAAGAGCAGGTCCTCCGTGGAGTCGTCCTGGACCAGCTGCCCGTTGTGCCAGGTGCGGATCCGCAGGCCGGCGGGGTCGACGGCGTCTGCCGGGATCAGTGCCGGACCCACAGGAGTGAACCCGTCACCACCCTTGGACCGGAGGTTCGAGCCCTTGTCCGCCCAGCGCAGGTCGTACACGCCCAGGTCATTACTGGCCGTAACTGCGGCGACATGGCTCCACGCGTCATCGATCCCGACACGGCGGGCCGCCTTGCCGATGACCAAGGCAATCTCGCCCTCGTAGCCCAGCAGTTCACAGCCCGCGGGACGTTCGACGGCGTTCCCGGTCAGGGAAAGCGACGACGACGGCTTGAGAAAGTAGGACGGCTGGGCCGGCGTGCGTCCCCGCTGCGCAGCCCGGCTGGGGTAGTTGATGTGCACCGCGATCACCTTTCGTGCCGCGGCGAGGGTGTCCCCGTTGACCTGCTCCAAAGCATCTCCTACTGAAGTACGAAATCGTATACGATCACTCTCACGCTTCGACCCAACCTTTGTCAACCCCTTGGTGCTTGCCAATTCCGTCGCCCTTGTCGTGCGCATCACACCTGGCGTACAGTGTTGCTCCACAGCATGGTTTTCTCATATGGAAACCCAAATTCTATTATCGAACACTTATCCTTTGGCTCCCAGCCACACAACGAAGTGAGGAATCCCGTGCAGTTTCACCACCACGGTTACGTATCCGGAGACCCGCGGGTAAAGCCGGCAGCCGGCGTCGGCCTCAACCGGCCCGATGAACTCCCGGACGAGGTTGACGTCCTGATCGTCGGCACCGGTCCGGCGGGAATGCTCGCCGCAGCGCAGCTTTCGATGTTCCCCAACGTCACCACGCGGATCATCGAACGCCGCCCCGGACGGCTCGCGATCGGCCAGGCCGACGGTATCCAGGCGCGCAGCGTGGAGACTTTCCAGGCCTTCGGCTTCGCTGAGCGGATCATCGCCGAGGCCTACCGCATCACCGAGATGGCGTTCTGGAAGCCCGACCCCGCGAACCACGCCAACATCATCCGCAGCGCCCGTGCTGTGGACGACGAGATGGGCATCAGCGAGTTCCCGCACCTCATCGTCAACCAGGCCCGCGTGCTGGACTACTTCGCCGAATTCGCCGCCAATTCGCCCACCCGCCTGAAGCCCGACTACGGGTATGAGTTCCAGTCACTGAGCGTCGCGAACGAAGGCGAATACCCCGTCACCGTCACACTGCTCCACACCGCGGGTCCCAACGAGGGCCAGGAACGCGTGGTCCGTGCCAAGTACGTGGTGGGGGCCGACGGCGCGCGCAGCAAAGTACGCGCAGCAATTGGCTGCACCTTGGCCGGAGACCAGGCCAACCACGCCTGGGGTGTCATGGACACCCTCGCCGTCACCGACTTCCCCGATATCCGCACCAAGTGCGCCATCCAGGGCGAAAAGGGCAGCATCCTGCTGATCCCGCGCGAAGGCGGCCACCTGTTCCGCATGTACGTGGACCTCGGCGAGGTGGACCCGGCCACCCACCACGCCGTGCGGAACACCAGCATCGAGCAGATCATTGAGAAGGCCAACGAGATCCTCCACCCCTACACCCTCGACGTGCGGAACGTGGCGTGGCACAGCGTCTATGAGGTGGGGCACCGGCTGACTGACAGGTTCGACGACGTCCTGCCGGAGGAGCGCGGCACGCGTACCCCGCGGGTGTTCATCACCGGCGACGCCTGCCACACGCACAGCGCCAAAGCCGGCCAGGGCATGAACGTCTCCATGCAGGACGGGTTCAACATCGCGTGGAAGCTGGGGCATGTGCTTGAGGGCCGCAGCCCGGAGAGCCTGCTGTCCACCTACTCCGCCGAACGGCAGGTGGTGGCAAAGAACCTCATCGACTTCGACAAGGAATGGTCCACCATGATGGCCAAGAAGCCCGAGGAGTTCGAAAACCCCTCGGACCTCGAGGATTTCTACGTGCGCACCGCCGAGTTCCCGGCCGGTTTCATGACCGAATACGCGCCGTCCATGCTGGTGGCCCCCGCCAAGCACCAGGCGCTGGCCACGGGCTTCCCGGTGGGCAAGCGCTTCAAATCGGCACCCGTGGTGCGCGTGGGCGACACCAACTCGCTCCACCTCGGCCACCACGCCACGGCCGACGGGCGCTGGCGCATCTACGTCTTCGCTGACGCGGCACCCGCAGGAGCGCACTCAGGGGTGGCCGACTTCGCCGAGTGGATCGCTAGCTCGCCGGACTCGCCCCTGGCTGCAACGCCGTCGGACGCTGATCCGGACGCCTGGTTCGACCTGAAGGTGATTTACCAGCAGCCGCACACGGCCGTGGACATCGGACAGGTTCCCGCCGTCTTCAAGCCGCAGGTGGGCCCGTTCAAGCTGACGGACTACGAGAAGGTGTACGCCTCCGATCCCGCTGCTGACATTTTTGACCAGCGCGGCTTGGACCGCGGCGGCGTGGTGGTGGTGGTCCGCCCGGACCAGTACGTGGCGAATGTCCTGCCGCTCACGGCGACGGCCGAGCTGGGGGAGTTCTTCTCCGCCCTGCTGAAGCCGCACCAGGCCTCGGGTCAGCCGCTGACGGTCTGAGCTGTCCTGTACTCCGCGGCGGCATAGACGCCGAGGATGCGCACCTCGGTGGTGAAGAAGTCCAGTTCCTCGAGGGCCAGCTTCAGCGGCAGGTCCTCGGGGTGGCCTTCCACGTCGGCCATAAACATGGTGGCGGCGAACTCGTCGCCCACCATGTAGCTTTCCAGCCGGGTCATGTTCACGCCGTTGGTGGCGAACCCGCCCAGCGCCTTGTACAGGGCTGACGGTACGTTGCGGACCCGGAACACAAAGCTGGTGACGGCCGGCCCGGGGAGTTCGTCCCGGGCCGGCAGCGCCGTTTCCCGGGCCAGGACCACAAAACGGGTGGTGTTGGAGGGATCGTCCTCAACCCGCGAGGCCAGTACCTCCAGGCCGTAAATCTGCGCGGCGAGCGGGGGAGCGAGGGAGAGTTTTCGCGGATCGTTCCACTCCGCAACTTCGCGCGCCGATCCCGCTGTGTCGCCGGCGATGACCGGCTTGAGCCCGTGCTCGCGGATCAGCTTCCGGCACTGGCCCAGGGCGTGGATGTGGCTGTGGACCTCGGTGGCACCGTCGATGGTGCTGCCCGGGATGCCCAGCAGGTCGAAGTGGATGGGCAGGAAGTACTCGCCCACAATCTGCAGGTTGGACTGGGGCAGGAGGATATGGATGTCCGCCACCCGGCCGGCGATCGAATTCTCAATGGGAATCATGCCGAGGTCCGCCTCGCCGCTGGACACGAGTTCAAACGCGTCCTCAAAGCTCGCGCAGGGCACGCTTTCCATGTCCGGGAACATCTGTTTGCACGCGATATTGGAGTTGGCGCCGGGCTCACCCTGGTACGCAATCTTGGAGGCCATGATCCGTATGGTTTCACGCGCGCGGGCCCGTTGGGAAAACAGGCCCGCGATGCTACGCGGGGGTGACACGCAGCCAGAGGTACTGGCGCGGGAGGAGCGTGACGCCCTCGTCCAGCTGCAGGCCGGCTTCGGAGAGAAGGTCGACGGCGGCGCTTGCGTATCCGGAGAAGGTTTCGGCGGGCAGGGACTGCGGCTGGTCGCTGAAGTTGGCCAGTGCTAGGATCCACGATTGCCACCCGGGGCGCTGGTAGGCCAGGACGCTGCGGTTGTTGGTGGCGAAGTCGATGAGCCGGGTGCCGGCAAGTTCGGGCGTGGCCGCCCGGACCTCGATCATCCGCTTTAGGCCCGCAAAGACCGCGCCTTCGGGGGTGGAAGGATCCTGGTGGCGGGCGTACTGCTCCGCCGGGTAATGCGGCCGGTGGACCCAGCGGCTGTCCGCTTCGTGCCCCGGCTCGGAGGCGTAGCCGTAGTCATTCACCTGGCCCACCTCGTCACCCAGGTACAGCAGCGGAATGCCGCCCGTGCTGAAGGCAACTGCGTGGGCCAGGAGGATCCGCTCCACCGCCTCGGCCGGGTCAATTTCCATGCCGCACAGGGACGCCGTCGTGCCTGAAATCCTGCAGTCCCCGGTCTTGGGGTTGTCCTGGAAGGGCACGCCGCGGGCGAAGCTGCCCGGGAAGCGGTTGACGTAGAAGGAGTTCAGGAACCGCCGGTGGTCGAAGCCGTTGATGCCCAGTTCCGCGGCGTCCTCGTCGGCGAAGGTCCAGCCGATGTCGTCGTGGCTGCGGACGTAGTTCACCCAGGAGGTGCCCTCCGGGATGTTGTGCCGGCGCTCCAGTGCCTGGGCCAGGAGCGAGGCGTCACGGGTGGCCAGGGCCTCCCAGATCAGGGCCATCTGCAGCGGGTTGTAGGAGATCTGGCATTCGGCGGGGTCGATGTAGAGGGCCACCTCGTCCGGGTGCACGATGGCCTCGGACTTGAACAGCAGTGACGGCGCCGCGAGCCGGCAGACGGCGTTGAAGGCCTGCAGCAGGGTGTGGGCTTCGGGAAGGTTTTCGCAGGGGGTGCCCAGCTGCTTCCAGATGAACGCCACCGCGTCCATGCGCAGGATGTCCACGCCCTGGTTGGCCAGGAACAGCATTTCGCCGGCCATGGCGCGGAACACGTCCGGGTTGGAGTAGTTCAGGTCCCACTGGTAGGTGTGGAACGTGGCCCACACCCAGCGGCCGTCCTCCATCCGGATAAAAGAACCGGGGTGGTTCTCGGGGAAGATCTCCCGCACGTTCTGTTCGAAGGCGTCCGGCATGGTGCGGTCCGGGAAGATCCAGTAGTAGTCGCTGAATTCGGAATCACCGGCGGCAGCGCGCCTGGCCCACTCATGCTCGTCCGAGGTGTGGTTGAAGATGAAGTCCACCACCAGGCTGATCCCGTTGGCCTTGAGCTCCGCTGCCAGATCCCGGAGCTGCTCCATGGTGCCGAGTTTCGGGTTGACCTGGCGGTAGCTGGAGACTGCGTAGCCGCCGTCGGAGTGCGGTTCGGGTGCCAGGAACAGCGGCATCAGGTGCAGGTAGGTGAGTCCTAGTTCCTTGAAGTACGGGATGCGGCTCCGGACTCCCTCCAGGTTTTCGGCATACCGGTCAACGTAGCAAACGCCGCCCAGCATGGTGTTGGCCTGGAACCATCCGGGGTTGGCCTCCCGCTCGCCATCGATGGCCTTCAGCTCCGCCGGGCGGTCCTGCCACGAGCGCGCGCATTGCAGGACCAGTGCCGTGAGCTGGTCCAGCCAGTCCCCGCGGGAACCGTACAGCGAATGGAACAGCCGGAGGAGGTCCGGGAAGTGCCGGTGGAACCGCTGCTCGAAGTCAGTTCCTGCGCTGACGTCCGCCCGGGCAATGGCCTCGACGACGTGCTGCCGCGCCGTCTCATCCACACTGGCGAGTTCCTGCATCAAGGGGCCCCTTCCGGCCGGCGGGTCCGGCAATTTCTGGTCTAGGGCAGTATGCCATGGAGGTGCGGTTCAGGTGGCGGCGCCGGTCCTGAGCAGCAGGACTTGGTGCACTTCTTCCAGGGAAGCGGCGATTTCCTCGCGATCCACCCCCGCCAGGTACTGGAGAACCAGGCCGTCCAGTGAAGCAAACAGCGTCCGCGCAACCACGTGGACGTTGTGGGTCAACCCGGAGGCCCGGAGGCCATCGGCCAGGGCCTCGATGTAATTGTCGTAGAGGGCGGACACCGATGCGGCGAGCTCGGGGCGGCGCCGCGCCTCAAGGATCATTTCGTACTGGAAAACCTGCAACTCCGGCTCGGACAGCAATAATTCCAGCAGTGACTCCGTAAAGGGCTGCCCCAGGTCAGCGGCCTCGCGGAGCCTGGACGAACTGATCGACTGCTCCGC
Source organism: Pseudarthrobacter sp. B4EP4b (assembly GCF_006680095.1). Taxonomy (NCBI): domain Bacteria; kingdom Bacillati; phylum Actinomycetota; class Actinomycetes; order Micrococcales; family Micrococcaceae; genus Pseudarthrobacter; species Pseudarthrobacter sp. B4EP4b. The sequence continues at coordinate 39,604 of NZ_VHIJ01000058.1, forward strand.
GGCCCATTCGAGGGCGGCCGCGATCAGCGCATCGCGCGATCCGAAGTGGTGTGCCACCAGGGTGTTGTTGACGCCTGCGGCTTCTGCTACTGAGCGATAGGTAAGGCCGCGCAGGCCTTTTGCGGCCACCACCCCCACTGCGGCGCGGAGCAGGGCCTCCTTGCCGGTCCCGTATTTCGACGAGGCTGCAGCTGCGGCAGTGGTCTTCATACGCCGAGTCTAGCCAGTGCAGGCAACCGCCATAATTTCACCATTGACTTAAACTAAGCAACTGCTTAGATTTGATTCCACCGGTGACATAGCTCACTGGAAGCCTCTGCCAGCTCTGGCTCCCTATCCCAAAACTCACCGTTACCGGCCCCGTCCGGCACCACTTGCTTGGAGAAAACCATGTCAGAACCTCTGCAGTTCACCACCTCATCGGTCCTCGATCCGGCCAAAAACGAGCCATTCGAACTCGGCCGGGTCCAATGGGTCCGCAGGTTCGGGGAGGGGGAACGGCCGACTCTTGCCTGTGGATACTGGCACGTCCACCCTGACGAGGCACCGGAACCCTTCGACCTCCTGATCCATGCCGACGAGACCATCTCGATCATTGACGGACACCTTCGCATCGAAGTGGAGGGCGGAGACACCTACGATCTGACTTCCGGCGGCGCGGCATCCTTCAACAAGGGGTCCCGAACCAGGTGGTCGGTCCTGGCGCCCACCGTCGAGTTCTTCGTGTACTCCTAGGTTGGAAACCGCAATGGCGCAGAACCCGGATACCGAGCTGCACGACGTCGTGGTGGTCGGGGCAGGCTTCGCAGGTTTGACCGCGGCCCGCGAGCTCAGCAGGCGTGGCTTGTCCGTCCAGATTGTCGAAGCCCGGCGCCGGATCGGCGGGCGGACCTGGCTTGATCACCGGCTGGGCCGGGACCTGGAAATCGGCGGCACGTGGGTGCATTGGACGCAGCCCTACGTGTGGGCCGAGTTGAAGCGTTACGGCCTGGACACCACGCCCAGCCCCGACCCGGAACGTGCCTACTGGTGGGCGGCGGGCGCACGCCACGAGGGCGCGCCGGATGAGTTGCTTGCGCTGATAGGACAGACGAACGGCGACTTCGTCAAGGAGTCACGCACCTACTTTCCGGAACCCTTCAAACCGTTGGCCCGCGAAGATTTCAAAGCCATTGACGAGGTATCTGTCCTGGCGCGGATCCGTGAGCAGTTCCCGGCCGGAGCCGCACGCGATGTCCTGGAATCGTTCTGGACCCTGAACTTCAACGGTCCGCTGGAGAACGCTGCCCTGACCCAGGCGCTCCGCTGGGTGGCACTGACCAACGGCGACTGGGCGCTCAACTTCGAAGCCTGTGCCACGTATAAGATCCGGGGTGGAACAGCCGCCCTGGCAGCCGCAATACTGGCAGACTCCAAGGCCGCCGTGGAATACGGCTTCACAGTGGAAACTGTTTCGGACAACAGCGGTTCCGTGGACATCCGCAGTGTGGACGGGCGTACCGTCAGCGCGAGGACTGCGATCGTCACGGTTCCGCTGCACGCACTGAAGGCCGTGGCTTTTGAGCCTCCCCTGCCAGCCGCAAAAACTGACGGCATCTGCCTGGGCCAAGTGGCCAAAGGCGCCAAGGTCTGGCTCAGGCTCCGGGGTGAACACGCACCGTTCGTTGCGTTGGGTGGAGCGGACTGGCCACTGAACTTTTTCCAGGCGGAATACACCCAGGGCGGGGACACCATAGCCGTGGGATTCGGGCCTGACGCCGCAACGATCGACGTCGAAGACCGCGCTGCCGTCCAGGCCGAGCTGGCGCGGCTGGTTCCCGGTGCCGAGGTGCTGGAAGTGGCGAGCCACAACTGGGTCGCCGATCCGCTGTCCGGGGAAACCTGGCCCATGCACCGGACCGGCTTCCTATCCACCTTCCTGCAGTCAATGCAGGCACCGCACGGGAAGGTTCACTTTGCCGGCTCGGACATAGCCAACGGCTGGGGCGGCTTCATCGATGGCGCCATTGAGAGCGGCATGGAGGCCGCCAACGATGCCGCCTCCCTGTTGGCGGGCCGGCACCCCTGACACGCACTCCGGCGCACCGCGTTGCGCTCAAGTGCAACAACTGATCGCTCCACGACAAACACACCGGGCCCGCCCGGTGCCATGCTGAATGCAATGGTGCAGGACGGATGAAACCGCACCCTTTCCCCAGCGCTCATGACCGTTAAGAAGGATCCAATGAGTATTTCGAATTCCGAGTCCCGGACTGCCGATACAAAGCCCGCCAAGGAGCATTCCACGTCCCTCCGCGCCGGAAGCATTGGCGTGATGGGAATCCTGTTTTTTGTCCTGTCCGCCCAAGCGCCCCTAACCGGAATCGCCGGCGCTTCCCCCTTGGCTGCTGCGCTTGGCAACGGTGCCGGCGCCCCGGGCGCCTACTTGATTGTCGGCGTCGTGATTGTCATTTTCGCCGTGGGATTCGTGGCCATGAGCCGCAGGATCCAGGCCAACGGCGCCTTTTATGCCTACGTGACGGCGGCCTTCGGCAGGAAGGCAGGAGCAGGCGCGGCCTGGCTCGCGCTGCTGGCGTACAGCACGGTGCAGGCGGCGATGTACGGGCTGTACGGGGCGGCATTTTCCGGACTGCTGGCTTCCGTTGGCGTCAGCGTCCCCTGGTGGCTGCTGGCCCTGGCCACGATGGCAGGAGTTCAGGTACTGGGCTCACTCAACATCGAACTCGGCGCCAGGGTCCTGGCCCTGCTGGTGGGCTTCGAGGTGGCCATCCTGCTGATGTTCGGCCTTACGGTGCTGCTCAGCGGCGGCGGGCCCGAAGGGATCAGCATCCCGGCGTCCTTCTCCCCGGAGGCCATCGCCGCCGGCGCCCCCGGCGTAGCCATTATGTTCGCCGTGGCCTCCATGTTCGGCTTCGAATCCACCGCCATCTATTCGGCAGAAGCCAAGGACGCCCACCGCACCGTCGCGCGGGCCACCTACCTGTCAGTGGGCGTGATCGCCGTCTTCTTCTCCTTTATTTCCTGGATGCTGGTGAGCTATTACGGCCCGAGCCATGTCATGGACGCCGCCGGCGCGGCCCTCGAATCAGGCGACTCCACCAGCTTTGTGCTCAACCCCATGGTGGAACTCTTCGGTCCGTGGGCGGGCGTCACCACCGGCATCCTGCTGGTGACGTCCCTGCTGGCCGGCATCATCGCCTTCCACAACGGCATCAACCGGTACCTTCACTCCCTGGCACTTCAAGGCTCCATGCCCGCCGTCCTGGCCAGGACCAACCGCCACCGCGCCCCCGCTGTGGCCGCACGGATCCAGACGGGCACCGCCGTCGTGCTGGTGGTTCCGTTCGCGCTGCTGGCGCTGGATCCCGTGCTCACCCTGTTCTCCTGGTTCAGCGGGCTCGCTGTTGCCGCACTGCTGGTGCTGTACATCCTCTGCTCGGTGGCCGTGGTGGGATTCTTCCGGCGCGAGCGCGTGGAAGGCCAGCTCTGGCAGACTCGAGTGGCGCCGGCCCTGGCCACGCTGCTGCTGGCGTGGGTGCTGTCCCTGGTGGTCAGCAACTTCACCGCACTGATCGGCGGCAGCGCTGAAACGGCCACGGCCCTGCTGGTGGCTGTCCCGGTGATGTTCGCCGCCGGTGTCCTGGTGGAGGTCGGGATTGAACGGCGGCAGCGGCTTCACAGTTTGGGGAATGCCGGCTAACGCGCAGCGTCCTTTTCGGCAGCGAGGCGTTGGCTATAGGCCCGGTCTGGTGCAGCTGCACCGGACCGGGCCTTTCCGTGTGCGTCCGGGGTCCGGCGCGCCAGGACGCCGGCGGCGGCGAACAGCCCGACCAGCAAGACTGCTGCTGCGGCAGCAACCGTCGGGCTGCGAGGCCACAACCCGGCCAGCCCCAGGTAAGCCGGGACGGTGGCGCTCACCTGGCTGGTGAGGACCAGTGCCCAGCCGGTGAACGGCTCCACCCGGGACAGGCCCAGGGCCATCGAGGCAAAAAACAAACCCCACAGCAAAGACCAGGCCAGCCAGAGAACGGCCAGCAGGGGATCGTCGGCAAACCACGCCGCTTCCAGCAGAAGCCCAACGAAGGACACCATGCCGCAGAACCAGCCCAGCCCCTTCGACCCGAGCCCCAGCAAAAAGTCCAGGCCCACGTAGACGTACGTCAGGCCGAACAGGAACATGCCGGCGGCCGTCAGCGCTGCGCCCGCAGAGCTGCCCGGAGACAGGACGACGACGCCGAGCACCAGCTGGACGATGCCCACCACCAGGCTCAGCACGGCTGCGTCGCGCCTGGGCACGTGTCCGATGGCGGCCAGCCCGTTGATCAGCAACGCAGCGCCGGAGAGGAGGAGGCATACGTGCGGCATCAGGACGCCCCGCTGTCTGGCGAGCTATCCGAAAAGCATTTCATAAAGTGGAATATCGCTGTCACAATACGGAGATTAGCGGAAGCTGCGATGGCCGCCTAACAGTCCGCAGTCGTAATCGGATAAGTTGAAACGTAAACCTTTGGGACAGCGCCGCCCTGCGTGTGCCTGCCCTCGTTCGGCCACGTAAGGAAAAGTTCATGCATGCTCGGCTGGAGGCCATCAGGGATACAGTCCTGGCCAGAAACCCCGGTGAAGCGGAATTCCACCAAGCCATCACCGAGGTCTTCGAAAGCCTCGGTCCGGTCCACGACCGCCACCCCGAGTTCCTCGAAGCAGCCATTCTGGAGCGGCTCTGCGAACCTGAGCGGCAGATCATTTTCCGCGTCCCCTGGACGGACGATCAGGGCCGGGTGCAGATCAACCGCGGCTTCCGCGTGGAATTCAATTCAGCGCTGGGTCCCTACAAGGGCGGACTGCGGTTCCACCCCTCAGTGAACCTGGGCATCGTCAAATTCCTCGGGTTTGAGCAGATCTTCAAAAACGCGCTGACCGGCATGCCCATCGGCGGCGGCAAGGGCGGCTCCGACTTCGACCCCCGCGGCCGCAGCGACGCCGAGGTCATGCGGTTCTGTCAGTCCTTCATGACCGAGCTTTACCGCCACATCGGCGAGTACACCGATGTCCCGGCCGGCGACATCGGCGTGGGCGGGCGCGAAATCGGCTACCTCTTCGGCCAGTACAAGCGCATCACCAACCGCTACGAATCCGGCGTCCTCACCGGCAAGGGCATCTCCTGGGGCGGGTCCCTGGTGCGGCCGGAAGCCACTGGTTTCGGGACCGTCATCTTCACCAGCGAAATGCTCAAAACCCGCGGACTCTCCTTCGACGGGCAGCGCGTGGTGGTCTCCGGTTCCGGCAACGTGGCCATCAATGCCATCGCGAAAGCCCAGGCATTGGGCGCCACTGTGGTTGCCTGCTCAGACTCCAGCGGCTACATCATCGACGAGGCCGGGATCGACGTTCCGCTGCTGCGCCAGATCAAGGAAGTGGAGCGCGCCCGGCTCAAGGAGTACGGCGTCCGCAAGCCGGGCGCCACCTACGTGGACGGCGGCTCGGTGTGGGATGCCGGCGCCACTGTGGCGCTGCCGTGCGCAACGCAGAACGAGCTCGACGGCGATGCTGCCGCGGCCCTGGTGCGCGGCGGCCTGGTCGCCGTGGGTGAGGGCGCCAACATGCCGAGCACACCCGACGCCGTCGCGGTCTTCCAGCAGGCAGGGGTCCTGTTCGCGCCCGGCAAGGCAGCCAACGCCGGTGGAGTTGCCACCTCCGCACTGGAGATGCAGCAGAACGCCAGCCGCGATTCCTGGTCCTTCGAGCACACCGAGCAGCGCCTGACGGACATCATGGTGGGAATCCATGGCCTGTGCGCCGCCACCGCCGAAGAATACGGTGCCCCCGGGGACTATGTCCTGGGCGCGAACATCGGCGGGTTCGTCAAGGTCGCCGACGCCATGCTGGCACAGGGGCTGATCTAGGCTCCAAGCCGGCGCCAGCCCGCCGTCGTACGCCCCTGCCACTGCAACGCGGGGTCACTTACGGCCCCTCCCGGCCGGAAAATTGGGCCATAAGTGACCCCGCGTTGGTTGGATCAGGCCTGGCGGCGCCAGTCGGTGGGGGACAGGCCGAAGGCGTCGCGGAAGGTGCGGCTGAAGTGGGCCGCGTCCAGGAAGCCCCAGCGGGCAGCGACTGTACTGACGGACTTCCCTGCGTGCAGCGGATCGCGCAGATCGCGGCGCGCGCCGTCCAGGCGCTGGCTCCGGATCCAGCTGGCCACCGTGGTGCCGGACTCGTGGAAGACGTTGTGCAGGTGCCGGGTGGAGATGAAGTGGGCAGCAGCAATGCTGGCCGGGGACAGCAGCGGGTCGGAAAGGTTGGCCTCGATGTACTCACGGATGGCGGCGGCCAGCAGCGCCTGCGGTTTCATCCGGTCCGGAGCGATGTCCATCTCCGCATGCAGCATGGTGGACACCAGGTCCAGGGCGTTGGCGGCCAGCCGTGAGCCGCTGGGGCCGCCCAGGACTTCAAGGTTTTCGGAGAGCTGGCGGATGAACTGCCCCACAATCCCGCTCAGTCCGGTACCGCCTGCCATCCTGACGGCGGCGAGCTGGCCGACGTAATCCGTGGGCAACGTGAGGGCATCGCAGGGAAACATCACCACCATCATCCGGGCCTGCTCCTCGAACGCCAGGGTGTAGGGGCGGTTGGTGTCGTAGATGGCCAGATCGCCCGGCTCGAGGAGTGCCTCGCGGTTGTCCTGGATCAGCAGGCCGGTGCCCTCGAGCTGGAGGTTCAGCTTGAAGTAGCGCTCGCCGGCCTGGGCAATGAGCGCCGGAGTGCGGTGGACCTCGTGGGATGTGGCCGTCACTTCCACGATGGACATCCGGTCCAGCACGCGCGAGCGCAGCTGTCCGCGGAAGCCGTCCACGTCTGCCGTGCGTGCCGTGAGCGGCACAAAGGATTCGGCCACAAGATGCTTCCAGTCGTCAAAAGTCCGGGCAACACTGGTGGTGACGTCCTGGCTGGTGGGTGCGGTAGCGGTGAGCATGGATGTTCCTGTCGACGGGCGGCCATCTGGCGTTCCCCAAGAACTGTGTCCTGGAACACAGTCCTATGAGGTTAGCCCCCGTTGCCATCTTTTTTCAACACTTGGCGAAAAAAGAATTCCTGGCTACTTGTTCTTCCCCCGGGCGGCGACAGTCCACCGGTCCACGAGCTCGCCCTGGCTGACCACCGCCACGTCGTCCACGAGGTTCATCGCGAGGCAGACGTGGTTGGGGATGACCCGAAGCTTTGTGCCAATGGGCGGCGGTGTGCCGTCCCCGTGCCATTCCACCGTCGCATGGTGCTCGGACAACGCCGTGATCCTCGCATCGGGGTGGTCCATTAGCCGGCCAAATCCGCTGGCCCAGGCCGGCCGGTCGCTGCCCAGGATCTTGCTGCCGGCGTCGAGGATAAACCGCGGCGGGGTGCCGGGAGCTGTGCTGTGGTGGCTGACCACCGTTGCCGCAACCGTCAAGGCGATGTCTTCAAGCGCGCAGCGGCCCAGTTCCAGTTGTTGGGCGTCGCCAAAGACGTAGACGCCGGGCCGCACTTCGGTGGCGGACGAGCCCTCGGTGAGGAGCGCCGTCGGGGTGGATCCTCCGCTTCGCACGGCCGCCTCGAAGCCTGCCGCGCTCAGTGTTTCTGCTGCCTGGCGCAGGGCCTCCTGCTCCTGGGCCGCCGCCTCAACCGGCATCCCCGGCGCGTAGCTGTGGCCGGGAAAGGTGAAGACCCCGGCAACGTTGAGTCCGGCGTCGGACGCCGCCCACGCAACGGCCGCAGCGGCTTCCGGCTGGACGCCGCTGCGGTGGTGGCCGCTGTCGATCTCCACCAGCACGCTGACACCTCCGGCAGCATCGCCGAGGCCTGCCCCGAGTGCGGCAGCACCGGATTCGGAGTCCACGCCCACCGAAATTTTCGTGGTTGCGGCCAACCGACGGATCCGCTCCGCCTTCTGCGGTGAGAGCCACAGGGGGTAGGCGATGAAGAGGTCCTTCACGCCCGCCGCGGCGAACACTTCGGCCTCCCCGATGGTGGCCACAGTCAGCCCTGCTGCCCCGGCGGCGAGCTGCCGTGCCGCGATCTCCGGGATCTTGTGGGTCTTGGCATGCGGGCGCAGGGCGAGCCCTTTCGCCTTCACGGCCTGTGCCATCCGCTCGATGTTCCGGTCCAGGATGTCTACGTCCACCAGGATTTCGGGCGTATCGACGTCGGCGGGAATGGGTGCGGCGGCACTCTCCACGTTCACTGCTGCGTTCACCGGGAAGACGGCTGGGTCAGCAGGGCAAGGAAGCCCTCGAGCTGGCGGTCGTGCCCGAAGTCCGTGCGTCCCGCCGGAGCAAGGGCGGCTTCAATCTGCGCGCCGAGCAGCATGTTCAGGAGCTGGCCCGCCAATGCGGTGTCGTCGACGGCGGTACTGACGTCGCCAGCCTCCCGCGCCTCCTTGAGGTGGCGCCGGATGGCGGTGAGCCACTCGTCCATGGACTGCTGATGGATCACGGCCTTTTGGGGATCGTTGACGGCTTTCTGCCAGAAGGGGATCACGATCCGTGCCTCGTTGATGCGCTCCTCATCGAGCGGCAAGACTTCGAGGCAAAAGGCCCGCAGCGCTGCCAGGCCGGTCTGGCCCGCGGTGACCTCGGCAATCCTCTGGTTGGTCCGGTTGAAGACATGGCTGAAGGCGAACTCCAACAACGTGTCCTTGGTGGGGAAGTACGGCTTTAGGGCGCCGTTGGCGAAGCCCGCCTCCATGGCAATCTCGCGCATCGTGGCGCCTTCAAGTCCGTTCCGGGCGATGATCCGCCAGGTGGCGTCCACCAGCTCCAGGCGCCGCTCGTCATGGTCAACAATCTTTGGCACCGCAGCTGCTCCCTGAAAAATATTCTTGCCCAAACCCTTGTGAGCCATCTTACGTAGAGCTTATTCTCTACAACTATAGAAAATAAACCGGCCGACCCCGCAGCGGTCCGATCAAAGGCTCACCCATGACGCTCGCACCAGTTGAAACAACCCCGGCATTCGGCCTGGCCACGGCCCCGGAGATCCTCGAGGTCCAGTCCATCCTGCAGCAGGAGGGTCTGCTCGGGCCGCAGCACCGGATTGCCTACCTGGGCCTCCTGGACCCGGCCCGGCCAGGCGCGCCCGCAGCCGGGGGCAACCAGGCCCAGGACCGGCGCTTCCGGATCTTCATCCACGACGTCTCCGGGGCTGCGCCAACCGACGCCATCGTTTCCCTCACGCACCAAAGGGTGGAATCCGCCGTCACCCTGGATACCGCCCGGACCGGCGAACTGCCCGTGCTTGAAGAAGAATTCGAGGTGGTCGAGTCCCTGTTGGCCACGGACGAGCGCTGGCTGGACGCTTTGGCCGCCCGGGACCTCGACGTGGCAAAGGTCCGTGTGGCCCCGCTGTCCGCCGGCGTGTTCGAGTATGCCGAGGAGAAGGGGCGCCGGATCCTGCGTGGGCTCGCTTTTGTGCAGGACTTCCCGGAGGACAGTGCGTGGGCGCACCCCGTGGACGGGCTGGTGGCTTACGTGGATGTGGTGAACAAGGAAGTCACCCAGGTCATCGACCTCGGCGTGATGCCCGTTCCGGCCGAGCACGGCAACTACACGGATCCGGAACTGACCGGGCCGCTCCGCACCACCCAAAAGCCCATCAGCATCACCCAGCCCGAAGGGCCCAGCTTCACCGTCACCGGCGGCAACCACGTGGAGTGGGAAAAGTGGAGCGTCGACGTCGGGTTTGACGTCCGCGAAGGCGTGGTCCTGCACAACCTCGGCTTCCGCGACGGAGGCCGGGTGCGGCCCATCATCAACCGCGCGTCGATCGCCGAAATGGTGGTCCCGTACGGGGACCCGTCGCCCATCCGCTCCTGGCAAAACTACTTCGACACCGGCGAATACCTGGTGGGCCAGTACGCCAACTCCCTGGAGCTCGGCTGCGACTGCCTGGGCGACATCACCTACCTGAGCCCCGTCATTAGCGACGCCTTCGGCAACCCGCGCGAGATCCGCAAGGGCATCTGCATGCACGAGGAGGACTGGGGCATCCTGTCCAAGCACTCGGACCTTTGGACCGGGATCAATTACACCCGCCGCAACCGCCGCCTGGTGATCTCCTTCTTCACCACCATCGGCAACTACGACTACGGCTTCTACTGGTACTTGTACCTGGACGGCACCATCGAGTTTGAAGCCAAGGCCACCGGCGTCGTCTTCACCTCGGCGTTCCCCGAGGGCGGCTCGGACAACATCTCGCAGCTGGCGCCCGGCCTTGGCGCGCCGTTCCACCAGCATCTGTTCAGTGCGCGGCTGGACATGGCCATCGACGGCTTCACCAACCGGGTGGAAGAGGAGGACGTTGTCCGCCAGGCGATGGGCGAAGGCAACGAGCGCGGCAACGCCTTCTCCCGCAAGCGGACCGTGCTGGCCCGCGAATCCGAAGCGGTCCGGGAAGCAGATGCCCGTGCCGGCCGGACCTGGATCATCTCCAACCCCGAATCACGGAACCGGCTGGGCGAGCCGGTGGGCTACAAACTCCATTCGCACAACCAGCCCACGCTGCTGGCAGATCCGGGCTCGTCCATCGCGAAGCGGGCAGCCTTTGCCACCAAGGACTTGTGGGTGACCCGCTACGCCGAGGACGAGCGCTACCCCACCGGCGACTTCGTCAACCAGCACTCCGGCGGCGCCGGTTTGCCTGCCTACGTGGCGAAAGACCGGGAACTCGACGGCCAGGACCTCGTGGTGTGGCACACCTTCGGCCTCACCCACTTCCCGCGGGTGGAAGACTGGCCCATCATGCCCGTGGACACTGTGGGCTTCAAGCTCCGCCCGGAAGGCTTCTTCGACCGCAGCCCGGTGCTGGACGTTCCGGCCAACCCGAACCAGCAGGCCTCCTCCTGCCACAGCGAGGGAACCACCGGTGGCTCCTGCCACTAGCCTCGCGGCAGGTGCGGCGTCCGGACCGGGCGCTGCAGGAGCCGGGAGGCGTACGACGACGGCGGGACGCGTCCGTGCCGGCGGTCCGGTCGTGCATCCCCGGCTGGTCGCCGTGGTCACCGCCGGGTCCTGCGTTGCGCACCCGTGGGTGGCGGTCGCCGGCCACCACGGTGCCTGGCTGGGCGTTTTGATGGTTGTGCTGGCGGCCGTCTGCGTACCCTGCAGCGTCCATATCTGGCGGCACAGCCGGGTGGGCGCACTGCATCAGGTGACTCTTTCGGCCCTGCTGATGGCCGGCCTGCATGCGGCGTTGCTGCTCGGCTCGGGAGGTGCGGGGCACGCCCACGGCGGCAGGCCGGCGTCGTCCGCTGTCCAGGCGACCGGGAGCATCCAGCTGCTGCTGGTCATCGGGCTGGAACTGGCCACGGCCCTGCTCGCCGCAACCTTGGTGGCACGGCTGCGCCAGGAGAACCGCACCACAATGGCGCGTCCCGGCGCATGGTCGCGCTACTTCTCGTTGGGTCCCAGGTCCGGAGCAGAGACGAACCGTACATCCCGGGTCGAGCTGCCTTGCAGTTCGAGAATGGCGAGTTCGTTGGCGCCTTGGCGGATCAGCGGGCCGGGTACGTAGAGCGTGCGCTGTGGTCCGCGGCTCCAGTAACGGCCCAGGTTGAAACCGTTGATGAAGGCATTGCCCTTGGTCCAGCCGTCCAGCCGGAGGTACCGGTCACCGGGCCCGTCGGCGGTGAAAGAGCCGAAGGACACCGAGGGGCCGGCCACTCCTCCCTTGTCCGGCAGTTTGGTGACGGCACGACGGAAACCATCCAGCGAACCCAGGTCCAGCGGCCGGATCGTCCAGTCCAGGACCTCCACGCCGTTCAACAGCGCTGGCCCGATCAGACCCTTTGCTTCGCCGATCCGCGGCCCGTAATTGACCCGGCCCTGGTCCTCCACGACAATCTGCAGCAGTCCGCCGTTCGGAAGGAAGATCGAACGTTCGCCAAGTTCACGGCTCAGGATCCCCACGGGGAATCCGTCCAGGAAGAACTGCGCCCGGTCACGGATTTCGTCGAAGCTGAGGACGCCGCCGTCGGGCACCTGCCGTTCATACAACTGGAACCCCCGGTACTGTCCAGTGGCCTCGCTGACTGGCAGGGATCCGGGGACCGTAAACGGGCTGCCGAAAGACTCCACGGCCTTCAGCAGGGGCACAGAGGACACAACGGACACGGTGCCCTCCGCTGCCTCGGCGCGGCGGGCAGGAACCTCGGCCGGTACGTCAAAGTGCCGGGCGATGACATCCCGGAACGCAAAGTATTTGTCAGTGGGGAAGCCGTCCTCGCTCAGCGGTGCGTCGTAGTCGTAGGACGTGATGGTGGGCTCGTAAATGCCCTTGTCATTGGCGCCGTTGGTGAAGCCGAAGTTGGTGCCGCCGTGGAACATGTAGATGTTGACGGAGGCTCCGGCAGTCAGCAGTGCGTCGAGCTCGGCTGCGGAAGCGGCGGCGTCGGTGGTGTGATGGTGGGTGCCCCAGTTATCGAACCAGCCGTTCCAGAACTCCGCGCCCATCAGCGGACCCGTGGGCTGCCGTTCGCGGAGGAACGCCAGGCGTTCGGCGGCGCGGGAACCGAACGTTCCGGTCTTGTGCAGCTCAGGCAGCGAGCCGTCCTCGATCATGGTGCCGAAGGGCTGGTCGCAGGTGAAGAGCGGGACGTCCACGCCGGCACGTTTCGCAACGTCCACCAGATGCTGGAGGTACGCCTTGTCGTTGCCGTACGCGCCGTACTCGTTCTCGATCTGGAACAGGATGTTCGACGACGATGGGCAGCAGACTGCCGAGGAAGGAGTCGACGGCGGCGAGGTAAGCGGGTTCGCTGCTGCGCACACCCACTGTGGGATCACTGAACAGCCAGGCGGGTAATCCGCCGTTGTCCCACTCGGCGCAGATGTAGGGGCCCGGCCGGACGATGGCCTGCATTCCTTCGGCTGCCACCAGATCAAGGAAATGCCCAAGGTCAAGGCCGCCGTCAGTACGGAAAGCCCCTGGTGCGGGGGAGTGTTCGTTCCACGGCACGTACGTCTCGATGGTGTTCAGCCCCATGAGCCGGGCCTTGTGGATCCGGTCCGCCCACTGGTCCGGGTGGACCCGGAAGTAGTGGATGGCGCCGGAGAGAATCCGGAAGGGCTCCCCGTCCAGCAGGAAGTCGTGGTCGCCAATGGCGAAGGTGTTCAAGGAGATTCCTCCGGGGTTATTTCACGGCCACCGAGGACCGCATGGAACGCGTACGCTGCGTTGCTCCAGACCACAAACAGCAGGGGCGCCGGCGCCAGGGCCACGCCCAGGACCGGTTGGAGGAGCGCGGCCGAGGCGATAATGCCGAGCAGTACCAGCATGGCCAGGCTCAGGTACCAGCGCTGGACGCAGAGGTAGAGGGACGCAATCACCAGGCTTCTGAGCCGGGCGTCCGGGAGCAGCACGGCCCCGGCGACGGACAGCACCGCCACACTCACCACCACGGCCGCCGCCACCACAATGACGGGAACCAGCACCGCCCCGGCGGGCAGCGACTGGACAATCGCGAGGTCCACGCCGAGGAACAGCAGCACCGCGACGGCGGCCAGGCCCACCAGGGCCGCCCGCCGGAAGCCTCGCCGGTAGCCCCGCAAGAAGGAGGCGACCGGCTTAACCGCAGTGCCGTCGTCGTTCAATGCCTGGAAGGCGGCAAACAGGCCCGCGAGCGACGGCGGAACCGTCACCGAGAGGGCCAGGAAGAACGGCCACGCCGCGATGGGATCGGCCACCAGGGCAAGGCACAGCACCAGCGGGGCGTTGGCCAGCGCCATCAACACGTTCCCGGCCAGGAAGGTGTAGACGAAGCCGAAGATGCCGCCGAACGTTTCGAACCCGGGGCTCGGAATCCGGGCCGCCAGTCCGCGCCGCCGGGATTGGTGCTGTGCCACGGAGCTCATCCTTTCATGCCGCTCGTGGCGATGCCCTGGATGAAGTAGCGCTGGCCCAGCAGGAAGATGATCAGGATGGGGATCACCGAGATGACTGAGCCGGTCATGATCATGGCGTACTCGGCGTCGAACTGGCCCACAAAGGAGCGCAGGCCCAGCTGGACGGTCCACAGGCGGTTGGACGTGAGGTAGATGAACGGGCCCATGTAGTCGTTCCAGGTGTTCACGAACGTCAGCAGTGCAAGGCTGGCCAGGGCCGGCTTGGACAGCGGCAGGATCACCCGTGCCCAGATGCCGTACTCGCTCAGGCCGTCGATGCGGGCCGCTTCACAGAGTTCGTCCGGGATGGTCATGTAGTACTGGCGCATCAGGAACACGCCGAACGCGCCGAACGCCTGCAGCAGGATCAGGGCGTTGAAGCTGTTGGTCAGGCCCAGGTTCTGCATCATGATGTACTGCGGCACCATGTAGGCCTGCCACGGCACGGCGATGGTGCCGATGTACGCCAGGAAGAGGACGTCGCGGCCCGGGAAACGGACCTTTGAGAACCCGTAGGCGGCCAGTGACCCGGTGAGCACCTGCAGGCAGGTGATGATGACGGCCAGGTACAGCGAGTTCTGCAGGTACCCCACCATGGGGATCCGGGTCCAGATGTCCGTGTAATTGCTCCACACAAACTCGGACGGGATCCACTGGATGGGAACCGTGAGGACCTGGTTGTTCTCCTTCAGCGACGAGGACACCATCCAGATGAACGGCACCATCAGCGCCACCACCAGCACGGCCAGCACGGCGTAGATCACGGTATCCGTGGTGCGGGCTTTCCGTTCCCGGCTGGAGCGTTTGCGCTGCCCGGAACCCCGCGTGCCGGTACCAGTCGTACGACGGCGGCCTTCCGCAGGTGCCAGCCCCGCCTTGGCAAAGGGTGCCTCGGCCTTGAGGTCTTCGGCCATGTTGGTCATCAGCGTTCCCTCCGCTGTTGGATCTTGAACTGCAGGACGGTGACCGTCAGGACGATGAGGAACAGCACCAGCGAGATGGCCGACGAGTAGCCGAACTTACCTTCGCCGATGCCCTCCTGGTAGATGAGCTGGGAGAGGACGGTGGTGGAGCGGCCCGGCCCGCCGTTGGTCATCACCACGATGAGGTCGAAGACCTTGAAGCTGGAGACCGTCAGCATCACCACAACAAAGAACGTGGTGGGCCGCAGGGACGGGATGGTCACGTTCCAGAACCTCTGCCAGGCGCTGGCGCCGTCCACTTCGGCCGCTTCGTAAAGTTCGTTGGGGATGGCCTGCAGGCCGGCCAGGTAGAGAACCATGTAATAGCCCATGTCCCGCCAGACGCTGGTGATGATGACGGCGGGCATGGCCCAGTCGGAGCTTGACGTCCAGCCGGGGGCCTCGGCGATGCCGATGGAGTGCAGGAACTGGTTGATGGGGCCGTTGTCCGGACTGAAAAGCATGTTCCAGACGACGGCGACGGCCACCAGCGAGGTGATGTAGGGGAAGAAGATGGCCACCCGGAAAAAGCCGATCCCCTTGAGCTTCCGGTTCAGGAGCATGGCCAGGAGCAGTGCCAGTGCCATGGTGAGGGGGACGTGGCCCAGGGCGTAGGCGACTGTGTTGCGCAGCGCCACCCAGAAGGTGTCGCTGGCCAGCATGCGCTGGAAGTTGGCCAGCCCCACCCACTTCGGTGCCGTGAACGAGGTCCACTCCATAAAGGAAAGGGCGAACGCCGCCAGGACGGGGATGAGCGTGAAGGCCAGGAAGCCCAGGAAGTTCGGCAGGATGAACGTCCAGCCAATCAGGGTGTTCCGCCGGGCCTGCTTCCGGTTGCCCCGGCTGGCAGCCGGGGCAACGGGAGGAAGTGTTTTTGTTGTCATGATGGCTGTTACTGTCCGAGGACTTCGCTCTTGACGCGCTTGCCCATCTCGGCGAGGCCGTCAGTGACAGAGCGCTCGCCCACCATGATGAGGTCGTGCTCCTGGTTCAGGACCTTGTCCGTGGCGGCGGACTTGTCACTGACCGGCATCTCCAGGGCGGTTTCGTCCGGGGTGAAGGCCTTCTTGGAGAGCTCGTCCGTGGGCATGCCGTCGAGCTTGAAGTACTCGGCGGTGATCGCATCGTTCTGCAGGGCCGGGACAACACCGATCTTGGAGATGGCCTTGGCGCCGTCTTCACCGGCGGCCCATTCGATGAACTTCTTGGCTTCGTCAGAGTGGGATGCGTTCTTGTTGACAGCGAAGGCGGTGGGGGAGCCGAACGTGGTGACCTTACCGTCGGAGTCCTTCTGCGGCAGGGGAGCCAGGCCCCAGTTGACGTTGGTCTTGCCGTCCTTCTTGGCCTGCAGGACGCCGGCGATGTACCAGGTGCCCATGGGCATCATGGCCGCCTGGCCGGATTCAAACATGGTGCGGTAGCTGGTTTTCTGGCTCTTGGCCGTGCCGAAGTCCAGGGTGGCGCCGCTCTTCTGCAGGTCCAGGGTGGTGTTGTACTGGTCCTCCATGAAGCTGTAGTCGCCGCTGTTCTGGTCCGCGTGGTTCTGTGCGGCTGCGATGGCCTGGACCGTGGAGCGCCAGATGTGGTGGTAAGTGCCGTAGACCTTCTTGCCGCCGGCCTCGGTGGAGAGCTTCTTGGCGAGCTCCGTGTACTTCTCCCAGGTCAGGTCCTTGGGATCGTCGATTCCGGCGGCCTTGAACAGGTCCTTGTTGTAGTACAGCAGCCAGAAGTCCTGCCGGTATGGGGCGGCGAAGTACTTGCCGTTGATGTCGAAGGCGTCGCTGCCGGCGAGGTTGTCCTTGCCCACCTTGTCCACCACGCTGTTGATTTCCTGCAGCTGGCCGTTGTTGGCGTACCGGGAATAGTCGATGACGTTCTTCATGGTCAGGACATCGGTGGTGTCGCCGCCGGCCAGCATGGTGGTGACCTTTTGCGGGTAGTCATCGGCGAGGATGTCCACCGGCTCGATGTCCACCTTCGGGTTGGCGGCCTCATAGGCATCAAAGAGTGCCTTGAACTCCGGGGTGCCTTCGTAGTTCCAGACGGACACCGTCAGGCGGGTCTTGCCGTCCTGGCCCTGGGGTTCGGCTGGGCCTGCGGCACCTGCGCAACCGGTCAGGCCAAGCCCGGCGGTCACTGCCAGGGCGATGGCGGCGAGGGTTGTGCGCTTCATTGCGATCTCCTTTGTAGGGTTTCAATTTTGCCGCAGCGGCGGCGGTGTTCTTTGGTCAGGCGCTGAGGGAGAGGTCCTCGTGGAGGACCTGGGCGAGGAGGTCCCGGCCGGTGAGGTACCGTTCCAGGTCGTCCAATGCGGCGTCGGACATCCTCCGGGTTTCGGTGCCCAGTGAGCCGGCGATGTGGGGGGTGATGATGACGTTGGGAAGGTCGTAGAGCTTTGAATCCGCGGGCAACGGCTCCGGTTCGGTGACGTCCAGCAGGGCCATGATGCGGCCGGTGGCGCATTCCGCTTCCAACGCCGCGGTGTCAACGAGTGAACCGCGGGCGGTGTTGATCAGGGTGGCGTGGTCCTTCATGGCCTGCAGTTCCGGTGCCCCGATCATGTGCCGGGTTTCCGGCAGGGCGGGGGCATGGACCGTGACGATGTCCGAGGCCGGCAGCAGCTCCGCCAGCGGAACAAGGTGTCCGCCGGCCGCTGCCACTGCCCTCGGATCGGCATGCGGATCGCTGACCAGGCAGGTCACGTCCTGCAGCTGCTGTACCAGCTGCACCACCCGGCGTCCGATGCGGGAGAACCCGATGACGCCCACCACCCGGCCGATGTTGCCGAGCTCGCCGCGCCGGGTGGTGTAGCTCCAGTCCTCGCGGAAGGTGCGGGCATCGTTGGACAGTACGTGCGCTTTCTTGCCGGCCAGGACGATGGAGGCGAACGTGAACTCGGCCACCGGGATGGCGTTGGCGTCCGCACCGTTGGTCACCAGGATGCCGCGGTCCCACAGTTCCTCGCTGACGAAGCTGCGGACGGTTCCCGCGCAGTGGAACACTGCCCGAAGCTTGGGCATCCGCTCCAGGCGGGCGGCGTCCAGGCGGGGCACGCCCCAGCTGGTCAGGAGGATTTCGACGTCGGAAAGCCGCTCCGTGAGCTCCGCACCATCGAGCGAATCAGTCCAGGGGTCCGCGCCGAGGTCAACGACTTTTCCCAGCCGTTCCAGCCGGGTTGAATCAAATTGATCGGCAAAGGTTCCACTGTTCATGACCAGCAGCGCCTTGGGCTTTTGTGACATCAGGGATCCTCCTTTCGCATTCTGTGGCTTGACCCGTAGGGGCTGAATCATGTCTTGCATCACATCTAACAATCAGTAGATACTCATAAACAAGACAGTTCATTCAAGCTGTTCCCGATCGTTCTAGAACGATCACACTCGAACATTCGAAAGAAGTCCATGACGCCTAACACCCTGCCGACGGCCACCCGTGAAATGCCGCTGGCGTCCGCATGGGCCAACAAGTCCGCCGGGCCTGAACTGACAGAGTTGCTTCGTGGCGCCCCCCAGCGCATGCGTGTGCGGCCGGCAGGGGAAAGGGTCTGGGAGAGAGTTCCCGCCGGGCTGCTCGTGGCACTGCGCCGGCATGCCGGCGAAGAGAGGGGCACGCCCTGGCCGCAGCCCCTCGTCTCGCATTATGCCCGCTATTTCCGCGACGGGAACCGCACCGCCTACGAAGGTCTGGTGGCGGCACGCCAGCAGCGCCTCACCCGGGCGGCGCTGATGTGTTTGTTCCCGGACCCGGGCCCGGACACAGGCACAGGCACGGACCCGGACACAGGCACGGACGCGGGTGCGGATCCGGACATGCACGCGGACCCGACTGTGAACGACAGGGACGAGCCGGACTGGCTCGACGAAGTGATCGACGGTGCGTACCTCCTGTGCGAGCAAAGTTCCTGGAGCTGGGCCGCGCACGATGACGTCTTTTCCCGCTCCGGGGACGTGGTGCCGCGCAGATCCCGGCCATACCTGGACCTGGGTGCCGGGGAGGTTGCAGCCCAGCTTGCCTGGCTGGACCACGTCCTGGGCGACCGCCTGGACAGCAGGGCTCCCGGCCTGCGGCGCCGCATCCGGGAGGAAACCGCGGAACGGGTGATCCGCCCCTTCCTGGACCGCCTCGACTGGCACTGGCTGGGGCTGGACGGCAACGTCCACAACTGGAATCCCTGGATCCACTCCAACCTCCTGGCAGCCGCGATTTTCCTTCTCGACGATCCAAACGAACAGGCTCGAACAGTGGCGCGGTGTATCGAGGGACTGGACCGCTTCCTCGCCTCCCTCCCGGCGGACGGCGCCATCGACGAGGGCTTCGCCTACTGGTGGAACGGGGCAGGGCGGATGCTCGAAGGGCTTGCCTTGCTGGAGGAAGCCACCGGCGGTGCGCTTGATGCGGACCTTCCGGTAATCCGGGAGCTCGTGGCCTTCCCGCACCGGATGCACATCGGCGGGGACTGGTTCCTGAACGTCGCTGACGGTCCCGCCCGCGCAGCTAAAGCGCTGCCGTGGGACATGCTGCACCGCTGGGCAGTGCGCCTGGGTGACCAGGACGCCGCACGGCATGCGGCGGCTTGTGCTCCGGCCCGGCCGGAGGCGGCGGCAGGCCTGGGCCGTGTCCTTCATTCGCTCCTGAACGCCGCCGATACCCCGACGCCCGCCCAGTCGCCGCTCGTTCCCTTCACCTACCTGCCGTCGGTACAGATTATGGCGGCGCGCGAGCAAGGCGGCACCGAAGAGGGCCTGTTCCTTGCCGCCAAGGGCGGACACAACGACGAACACCACAACCACCGCGACGTGGGTTCAGTGGTGGTTGCGGTTGACGGAATTCCGCTTCTGGTTGACGCCGGCCAGCCGACGTATACGGCAAAGACGTTCGGCCCGGATCGCTACGATATCCGGGCCATGCAAAGTGCCTGGCACAGCGTTCCGGCACCGTTCGGCTTGGAGCAGGGCACGGGCGCGGAGTTTGCGGCCAAGGTTCTGAATGCTCCCGATCCCGCGGACCCTACGTTGCAGCTGGCGCTCGGCGCGGCCTATGGGGTGCGGCCGGACCAGTGGATCCGCACCACATCGCTGGACCGGAAAGCCCGGACAGCAATCGTCGAGGACCGCTGGGAGCTTGGTGTTCCGCCGGTAAACGGAACGTCCGACGTCGACATCACCTACCTTGCCGCCGGTACCGTCACCGTGGGGCATGGCGCAGCCACCGTCCTGCCAGCGGGCATTCCCGCCGCCGTCGGGACCACCCGCGGAGCCGAACTGCGCTGGGAGCCGGCCGCCGCCGTCGTCCTCGTTGATGAGTGGCCGCTGGACGATCCCCTCCTCGCGGACATCTGGGGTGCAAAGCTCACGCGCCTGCGCTTCCGCCAGCCCGTCGCTGTGCCCGCCCATCCAATCGCCGAACTGTCCAGCGCCGCCGGCGCATTCACCCTCACCGTGGAGGCCACGCCATGAGCCCTGAACTACCGCACGAAGCAGCCGGCAAGGCGCTCTTTTCACTCCAGCGCAGGGAGCGGCTGATGGAGGAACTGCGGGCCCACGGTGCCATTACGGTCCGCGACATCGCCGCGAAACTGGGAGTCAGCGAGCTGACCATCCGGCGCGACGTCAACCTCCTCGCGGACGAAGGGCTGGTCTCCCGCGTCCATGGCGGGGCAACACTGCCCAGCCGGCTGGACCGCTCAGCGGCTGCGGGCCGGCCGCAGCCGCACAGCTATGCCATCGGCATGGTGGTGCCGTCGCTGGACTACTACTGGCCGCAGGTCATCAGCGGGGCGCGCGCCGAGGCGGAGGAGCAGAACCTCCGGATCATGGTGCGCGGTTCCGCCTACGACGCCGCGGACAACCGCCGGCAGGTGCAGGCGCTGCTGGACAACCAGAATGTGGACGGGCTGATCGTGGCGCCGGACATGACCGGTGACCAGGGCCAGGAATTGCTGCGCTGGCTCAACGCGCTGCCCATTCCCGTGGTGCTGGCGGAACGCCGGTCGCCGGCCGAAATCCCTGCCCACCGGCTGGAGTGGGTGGCCACGGACCATGCGTTCGGCGCGGGAATGGCGGTCCGGCACCTGTGGCAGGAGGGGCACCGGCGGATCGGCTGCCTCACCGACTCCTCCAGCCCCACCAGCCCGCATGTGGTGCGTGGCTGGCGGCAGGCCCTTGCTGCCCTGAAGATTCCACTGGAGGGATCCGTGCACGAGGACTCGGCGAAACAGGAAAACGGCGAACGCGCCAAGCACTTCGACCACGTGCTGGAACTGTGCGAAAAGACCGGGACCACCGCCATGCTGGTCCATTCGGACACCCAGGCGGTGGCATTTGTGCAGCACTGCGCGGACCGGGGACGGGCGGTGCCGGGGGACATGGCCATCGTGGGGTACGACGACGAGGTGGCCTACCTCGCCGAGCCCGCCATCTCGGCCGTGCGGCCGCCCAAGCAGTATGTGGGGAAGGTGGCAGTGCAGCTGATGGCTGCCCGCCTGGCCGAGGGAAGAATGCGGCCGGTGCACCGCATTGAGCTGAACCCTGAGCTGATCCTGCGCGAATCCTCCATTGGTGCGCCGCGGGTGCCCAATGCCGACGTGTTGCAGGAATCCCTGTGACGGCGGCACGGGTGCCGGAAACGGCCTCACCTGGTACGGGCCCGCAGCCTAAAGCGCTGCTGCTCAGCGGCGTCGGCCGTTATGGCGACCCCTGGCATCCGTTCGCTGAGACGTCCGCGGCTTTGGCGGGCCTGCTGCGGGAGGCGGGTTACGACGTCGACCTTCCCGCTGATGTCGACGCCGCCCTGGCGGGCCTCGCCAGCGCTGACGACACTGCTTTGCCGGACCTCCTGGCGGTCAACGTAGGCCTTCCCCGCGACGGGCAGCCGTCCCCCGGTATCCCTGATGCCGCGGCAGGGCTGACCCGCTGGCTCAGCTCAACCCGTCCTTTACTGGCCAGCCATGTCAGCTCCACCAGTTTTGTGGACCTGCCCGCATGGGAAGCCGGGTTGGGCGGCCGGTGGGTGCGGGGCCAGTCCATGCATCCGGAGTATGGGCCGGCCGCCATCCACATCCTGCCCGGTTCCGGGCCGCTCGTTGCCGGGATTGGCGACTTCAAGCTCCCGGATGAGCGGTACAGCTGGCTGCGGACCGCTCCGGGCATTACGGTCCATGCCACCCACACCCATGACGGCGTGGAGCACCCGGTGATGTGGTCCTTCGACCGGGGTAGTGATCCTGCTGCGCCGGGCTCCGGAGCCGGCCGGACCTTCTACGACGCCCTGGGCCATGACGCCGCCTCCTACGAATCCACCGAACACCGGGAACTGCTCCGCCGCGCCCTTGCCTGGCTGACGGCCTGAACACCGAACCCCCTCTGCCCCTGATACCCGAGGAATCCATGCCAACCACAGCTCCTCCTGTTTCCCTTGCCCTGCCGCCCTTGGACCGCCGGCTCTCGCCCTACACCGGCCTGACCCGGGAGCACTGGTGCGCCTACGCCGACTACCTGCTGCGCTCGGCCCAGCGCTACGCCACGGAGGACCACGCCAATCTCCACCTGCCCGGAGCTAACAGTGCCTACGGCCCGGCAAGCGACTCACTGGAAGCCTTTGCCCGGACCTTCCTGCTGGCCTCGTTCCGTATCAAGGGGGATCCTGAAGGCACTGGCTGGCTGGCGGACTGGTACGCCCAGGGCCTGGACGCCGGAACCGACCCCGCCAACCCGGACCGCTGGCCCACGCCGGGGGAGCTCGGCCAGGCCAAGGTGGAGGCAGCGTCCCTGGCCGTTGGCCTGGCGCTGACCAGGGAGGTCCTGTGGGACAAGCTTCCGCAACGGGTCCAGGAGCAGCTGGTCGCCTGGTTCGAGACCGTCATCGGCGAGGAGTACCCGCCCATTAACTGGGTCTGGTTCCAGATTGTGGTGGAGACCTTCCTGGCCTCCGTCGGCGGTAAGTATTCCGACGAGGACATCGACGCCGGCCTGGCCATCCACGACTCCCTCTACCGCCACCACGGCTGGTTCGCCGACGGGCCGGAACGCGCTTACGACCACTACGTGGGCTGGGCCTTCCAGGTCTACCCGCAGCTTTTGCAGCTGATGGCGCCGGAGGATGCCCGGGTCAAAGCACGGGCACAGCTCGACGGCGGCCGGCTCGCGGATTTCCTGGATGACGCCGTGCACCTGGTGGGAGCCAACGGCGCCCCGCTGATCCAGGGCCGCAGCCTTATCTACCGCTTCGCCGCCGCGGCGCCGTTCTGGTCCGGCCAGTTGTTGGGCAACACCAGGCTGAGCGCGGGCCTCAGCCGGCGGGCCGCCTCCGGGATCCTGGACTATTTCGTCAAGCGCGCCTCCATCACGGATGACGGGCTGCTCTCCATCGGCTTCCACGGTGAGTTTCCGGGAATGAAGCAGTCCTATTCCGGCGCCGGCTCACCCTACTGGGCGGCCAAGGGCATGCTGGGCCTGGCCCTGCCCGCCAACCATCCCGCCTGGACAGCTGTGGAGGAGCCGCTGCCGGTGGAAGTCAGTGACACGCGCCGCTTGCTGGCGGCACCCGGCTGGCAGGTGAACGGAACGGTAGCCGACGGCGTGGTCCGGATCCGGAACCACGGTACGGACCACGCCAATGCGGGAGTGGCGGTGGCTGACTCGCCCCTCTACGCCCGGCTCGGCTACTCCACCTCCACTTTCCCGGACCTCGAGCCGGAATCCCTGGACAACGCCGTCGTCCTGGTAGACGGCGACGGCAAGCCCACGCACAGGACGGGCTTTGAGTACCTGGGGCAGCAGGACCTGGACGGCGTGCTGGTGGGTGTTTCCCGCGGAACGGTGAACTGGATTGCCGTTGATCCCGACGCCGGTCCGGACCACGGCAGCGGCGCTAAGGGCACCGCCACCGCGGGACCGGAGGTGACAGTGGTCTCGGCGACGCGCGGCTCCGTGGAGCTGCGGCTGGTCCGCGTGCGCGGCACCGCATCGGCACCGGCAGCCACACTCCGCATGGGCGGCTGGCCGGTGGATGCGGGTTCCGGGACGGTCAGCGGCATCCACCCCGTTGCCGGTTTCGGCTCGTTGTTGGAGGAGGCCGGAACCTGGCGCCGGGACGAACCGCACCCCATGGGGGAGCAGCTGACCATTCCCTGGATTGGCACCTCGGGCACGGCGAACGACGGCGACTATGCCGCCGTCGTGGTCCTCACCGGCGAGGGAAGTGCGGACTTCCATGCCATCCGCTTTGTCCCGGCGGAGCAGGAAGGCGGCGGCCGGTTCGAATTCGCCGACGGCGCCACCCTCCCCCTCGACGCGGCGTTGGAGTTTTTGGACAGGTAAGCCTAGCCCTGGCCGAACCAGTCCCGCGCCGGGTTGGTGACCTCCGGTGGCGCCCGGTGCAGGCCGGGCTGGGCGGCCCACTTCACGCCGTTGGCCAGGACCCGTTGGATCTGGGGGTGGTGGTACACCGGATACTCCTGGTCGCCGGGGCTGAAGTAGAAGATCCGCCCCTTGCCCCGGGTGAAGGTGACGCCGGAGCGGAACACCTCGCCGCCCGCGAAGGAGCTGATGAAAATCAGGTCGTCGGGGTCGGGGATGTCGAACAGCTCGCCGTACATCTCCTGCTCGGGGATCACGATGGGACTGTCCACGCCTTCGGCGATGGGGTGCGAGGGCTTCACGGTCCATACCAGCTCGCGCTCGCCGTCGTTCCGCCAAGCCAGCGAGCAGCTGGTGCCCAACAGTTTGGTGAACACCTTGGCGAAGTGGCCCGAGTGAAGCACGATCAGTCCCATGCCGCCCAGCACGTGCCGGTGGACGCGTTCGACGACGGCGTCGCTCACCTCGTGATGGGCCATGTGTCCCCACCAGAGCAGGACGTCCGTTTCGGCAAGCACCTCCTCGTCCAGGCCGTGCTCATCGTCGGTGGCGAGGACCGCCGTCGTGATATCCGCCTCCGGGTAGTAGGAGCGGAGGCCCGCCGCGATGGCGCCGTGGATGCCGTCAGGGTAGATCTCACCAATGTGGGATGGCTCGTTGATGGCCTCGTGGACGCCCTCGTTCCACACCCGGATCCTCAGTTTGTCATTCATTAGAGTCGAACCTCCTTCTGCTCCAGCGCGGACTGGTAGCACGCGTCGATGATCTGCGCCCGGTAAAGAGCCAGGGAGCCGTCGTGTTCGCCCCACACCGCCTCCCCGCCTCGTACCGCCGTGACGAAGTCTTCCACCACTGCATCGTGGGCGCGGCCCGGCAGGACCGGCGGGACGTAGTCGGCGGATTCGCCGTCCTTGTCCGTGAACACCCGGAGCTGGCCGACGGGCGGGAAGGGCGCGCCCTGCACCTTGAGTTCGGCGCCGCCGTCGGTTCCGTAAATGGTGAAGTCCAGGAGGTCGTCCGTCTCACGGTAGGTTGCCCAGCTTGCCTCGATCAGCAGGGTTCCGCCGCCCTCAAGCCTCAGGAAGGCCGACGCGAAGTCTTCCACCTCGAAGGCGTGGGCGGAGGCGAGGGCCGAGTACTCTTTTCCGCCGCCGCGGCCCTGCGGGCCCAGCTCCGAGTGGGTGGCGGCAGAGACGGCCACCACCTTGGGCTCACCGAGCAGGTGCAGCGCGTAGTCCAGGGCGTGGACGCCGATGTCCGCCAGCGGTCCGCCGCCGGCGAGTTCCGGGTTGGTGAACCAGCTGCCCAGCGTGGGGATGCCGGAGCGGCGCAGCCAGGAAGCCTTGGCGTAGTAGGGGCGGCCCAGGCCGCCGGCGTCGATCACGCCCTTGAGCGCCTGGATATCGCCGCGGCGGCGGTGGTTGAAGGCGACATCCAAAACGCGCCCGGCCTTGCGTGCCGCGTCCACCATGGCCTGGCCTTCGGCAGCGTTGCGCGCGATGGGCTTCTCGCTCAGCACGTGGATGCCGCGTTCCAGGGCGGCGACGGCGATGGGGGCGTGCAGGAAGGTTGGTACAGCAACGCTGATGGCGTCCAGGCCGCCGTGGTCCAGCATGTCTTTCCAGTCCGCGAAGGCGTTGGGGATGGAGTATTCGGCCTGCAGTGAGTCGCGGAGCTCCTGCTCCATCCCGGCCAGCGAAACGATGCTCACGCCGTCCAGGGCTTCATAGGCCTTCAGGTGCTGCTGGCCGGCCCAGCCGATGCCAACAACGCCCACCCGCAGCGACTGCCCCGGAGGTGCTCCCGGGAGAACGGCGGGCTGCGCTGTGGGCTGTTGCTCGTTGGTCAAAAGAGGGTTCCTTAAGGGTTGCTGGCGGGTGCGGCTGGTGATTTTCGGTACGCTCAACCACCGGCTGTGGAATCGATTCCAAAAAGTCTGGCAGCCACCCTCGCTCACTGTCAACCCCCTGGGCTAGCCGTTCGTCGAGTCGCGGACCACGAGCTCATGCGGCAGGAAAGTCCGGCCGCGGCGGTGTTCACCCGGTTCCGTCATCCGCGCGAAGAGCGCCTCAAAGGCCACCCTGCCCATCTCATAGGCAGGCTGCCGGATGGTGGTCAGTTCCGGGACGCACATCTCCGCCTGGATGGAGTCGTCAAAACCTGCCACTGCAATGTCTTCGGGGACCCGCAACCCGGCGTCGATAATCTCCCGGACGCAGCCGGCGGCCACCGTGTCGCTGCCGCAGAACACGGCATCGGGCAGCGGGTCCAGCTGCAGAAGCTCCTTGGCGAGGCGGCGCCCGGCGTGGAAGTCGAACTCGCCTTCTGCGAACAGCAGATGCCTTGGTGACATGCCTGCCTGGGCGGTCGCGGCGCGGAAACCTTCCTCGCGCAGCCGGCCGGAACGGGCCAGCCTGTTGCCGATCATCGCCAGGCGCCGGCCGCCGGTTTGGATGAGGTGCCGCGTGATGTCGAAGGCTGCCTGCCGGTCGTCGATGGAAACACCAAAGGCCGCCCCGGAATCAACGATTTCGCAGACCTGCACCACGCTCAACTGCTGCGCCAAGGCCTCCACCTCGGCATCGGCCATGGCGGGCGAAAACAGGATTGCGCCATCCACGGAGCCGTTGCGGAGCATGTCCACCAGCTGCTGTTCCCGTTCAAGGTCCCCGGACGTCGGAGCAATAAGGCTGACGTAACCGGCCTGGGCCGCGGCGTCACCGAAGCCCCGGAAAGCCTCGCTGATCACGGGGGAGTTGAGGTTCCTGGCGAGGGCCAGAATGCGCATGGTCCGGTCGCGGCGCAGGTCGCGGGCGGAGGCGAGGGGGCGGTAGTTGAGCTCCCGGATGGCGCCGGTGACCTTTTCCTTGCTTGCTGCGCTGACGGCCGGGCTGCCGTTCAGGACGCGGGAAACCGTGCCCACAGACACGCCTGCCGTTCTGGCGACGTCCTGGACTGTCGCTCGCGCCATTCCCTCATCCTTCCGCGGCCAGTGACGTAAGTCCCCGCCTCCATTGCCCGTGCCGTCCGGTGCTGCGGCAGGTTTCCCCAGCATAGTCCGGCGGTACAAGGAAAAACGGCCGCCGAAGTGCCAGTTGCCTGGCGGCTCCAACGGCCGTTCCCGTGGTTCAGAGGAAGGCTGCGACCCGCCTACTTCGAGGCGAAGAAGCTCACGCACTCCCCTTCATTGGTGAAGCCCGGCTCCACGTTGATGGCCCAGCCTCCGCCGGCACAGGCTGCCTTGCCCGACACAAAAGCCACTGTGTACTCCCGGGTGGTGCCGTTCGGGGCAGTCACGGTGACTGTCGCCGTCGGCCGTTGAACCGTAGCCTGGGACACCACAACTTTGGTGTTGGTGTCCAGCGGGTAGGCGGCAACTGTGGGCGCCGCCGTCGACGTCGTGAGAACTGTGTAATTGCCCGTTCCGGACGAGAAGCCCACTACGGACTTCTGGTCCACCAGCAACCGGCCGAGGTCAGCGAGGCCCGCTTCGCCCAGCCGTGTGCCGGCAATGGCCACCTCAGCCACCTTGGTGTAGGAACCGGGGGTCGCCACCACAACCCTGATGCCGCGGGTGGTGACAGGGTTGAACTCCACCTTGGTCGGAGCGGTGGTGCTCAGCCCGGTGACGGTTCCTGCCGAGGTGTCCTGCCAGGCCCCTGAAGCATCCTGGTACTGGATTTTCAGGCTCTGGGCTGCCTTCTCGGCGGAGGTCACCGTCACTGAGTCCACGGTGTAGTCGCGGCTGAAGGCGTAGCTCAGGCTGTCGCCGTTACGGCCGCCGCCCACCCAGTTGGACCACCGGGTGGACGCGTTGCCGTCGCAGGTGTTCCTGGCGGTGTACGAGCCCTCGGTGTAGCTGGCGGTGACCGTGGTGGCGGGATCGTCCTTGCAGATGTTGCTGCTCGGGACGCGGTCCACCACCAGCACGGTCAGCAGGGCATCGAGCGGTTTGTCACCGGCCACTCCGGTGCCGGCCTTGCCACGGACGGTGGCAGTCCCCGGCGTTTGCAGCGCCGCCGGGTCAAGGGTGCTCCAGTCCCAGGTCACAGCGAGATCGTTCCGGGCCGCTGCCGCTCCCACCTGGCCGGGAACAGTCGCGGGCGCGGCCGCCTTGACACCGTCCAGCGTGGCACCCGCTCCGACCGTCACCGACACGGGGTCCGTGGCCGTGTATTTGCCAACGGTCACGGTTGCCTTGGCGTCGGCGAAGGACTGGCTGTAGACGTCCGTGCCTGACCCGGTGATGGTCACCGTGCCGCGTTTCTTCCAGACGGCAGGATCCACAGTGTCCCAGTGAACTGCTGCCGGACGCCCTTCACCCGTGGCGTACAGCGGGGTAACGGTGGACGGCAAGGATGGTGCAATGCCAACGGGAGTGCTTAGTTCCACTGGCTTGGTGCCGAGCAGCTTCAGGTCGGCGAGGTCCGTGAAACCCCAGGCCTGGTGCGCGTTGCCGGTTGCCGTTGCCGTGGTTCCGGTGGACGAGCTGAGCGACACGGAGGCTCCCGCAGCGGTCTGGTTTCCGGAGACCTGCAGGGCGATGGCGGCTCCGGCGTTCACCAGCGACCACTGCTTGCCATTTTCAGTGGTGACTATCCATTGCGCCGCAGGATCAGCTTTGGCCTGTTCCAGGGACATTGTGGCCAGGGACGCGCTGCCCGTTTGGCTGGCGTTAAGCACGCCACCGTTGCCGGTCAGAACGCGGCCGTCCTTGTTGGTGACCACCCAGCGTCGGTCGTTCGCGAACTGCTTGCCGCCCGCTGCGGTGAACGTCCACAGCTGCGGGCTGACCTCCGCCGTCGTGCTGCCCGGATCCTGGATGGCGGCGGACCCGTCGGCTTTGCCGGTGAGGTACTTTCCGCTGGCTTCACCGGTGAGGTGGTAGCTGTGGCCGTCCTGCACGGGGGCGGCGTTGCCCGCCACTCCGCTGACGCCGTCGACGACGAAGGTCACCACGGACGCGGCCGGAACGTCCAGCGTGGCTGACTTTGCCGCGCTATCGACGGCGACCGGGGCACCTTTGACGAGGGCGTTCCGCTCGATGTCGTCCAGCGGGGACTTGGTGGTGACCACCGGTGTGACGGTGGCGCCGGGAGCGATGCTGCCGAACCGGCTGAGGTCGATGGTGACCTTTTCCGCCGTCGGAGTGTCATTGAAGTGCACCAGGCTGGCCCCGTTGCCGTCCGCGTCCAGGGCGCTCGCGGTCTTGGCGTTGTCATTCTGGATGAGGAAGTCGCCGGGGCGGATGTAGTGCGTGAAGTTCCGGGTGGTGTTGTACTTCTGGTTGGTCAGGACCTTGCACTTGGCGGCGTCGGCGCTGGCGCCGTCGTTGAGCCGGCGGTTCGAGAAGCCCTCACGGCCCGCGTAGTTGCAGTCGAAATCAACGTAGATGGAGCCCCAGCCCTTGTCCGCCTTTTCCTGCTTGTAGGTGTCCTCCACCGGCTGCCAGAACACCCAGGCGTCCGGTTCGAGTTCGCGCAGGTCGTTGACCATACGGCCGGCGATGCCCAGGCCGTTGGTGATGTTGGAGCGGTCCCAGCCGCTGGTGGAGTCGCCGAGCGCCGGGTTGCCGGTCCAGAAACCGCCCACTTCGCTCATCCACAGCGGCTTGTCCGTGGAGTTTGCCAGGTCGCGGACGCGGCGGCGGTCGTTGGTGCCGTAGGTGTGCACGTTCAACTGGGAGACGGCGTCCTTGGCCTGCTGGCTGTAGCCGTTCCAGTTGGTCATGAACTTGCTCGGATCAGTCTCGTCCATGGCAGAGATGACGGCGTCCGTGCTGGTGCCGTCCTTGGCCAGTTCGGCGGCGAGCAGTTTGGTGACGCGGTCCTGCGCCGCCGGGTAGATCAGCGCGCCTTCCTGTTTCTGTGTGTAGGTGGTGGGCGGCTTGCCGGTGGCGGCGTTGATGTCCGTGCCCCAGTAGCCGGAGTTGGGCTCGTTGAACGGATCGATGGTGTCCACTGTGATGCCGCTGCCGTCTTCGAGGAGTTCGACGGCGTGCTTCATGTAGGCGGCGAACTTGGCTTCCGCATGGGGCAGCAGATTCTCGCCCTTGTTGGTGTTGACCTGGCCGGAGACGTAGCCGCTCTTGGTCATGAACCACGGAGGAGAGTTACTGAAGGCTTCCCAATGGGTGATCTGCTGGTCTGCGGCGAGGCGTTCCACCCACCAGCGCTGGTTACGGTCTGCATCGGGGTTGTAGGAGGCGGGGTCATCCGGGTTCCACTGGTTGAGGAACGCGAGCTTGTTGGCCTGCGCGGGGTCCACCGACCCGTCCGGGTTGTACAGGTTCGATGGCGTTTCGCCGGCACCGGGTTCAGTGACCGGCTTCCACCAGCCCTCCACCGCGCTGCCGTCGTTCAGGTAGTTGGCGACGTCGGACGCGTTGCCGCCGCCCACGTTGTAGCGGGCAATGTTGAGGTTAAGCCCGTCCTCACCGAACACCTTCTGGTAAAGCTCCTCCCGCAGCTCCGGCGGGTAGCCCGCCGTCGCGTTCGCAAACCAGACCAGGCTGGTGCCCCAGCCTTCAAAGGCCTCGCCGCGGCTCGCCGGGTTGGGGGTGATGGTCACCGGGGTGGCATCGGCTGCTGCCACCGGCGCGGCCGGCAGCACCGCCAGGCCGGCTGCTGCCGTGACCGCGGCTGCCAGGGCGGCCACCGGCCTTCGCAGCCTTCGTGGTGGTCGGGCGGAGAACGTCATTGTTGTACCTCACTGTCTCAGGAAGCGTTGCTGGTGCCGGCGCCCGCTACGGAGATCCAGGGGAGCGGGAAAGCTGCGGCACAGCGAGACTATGGGCGGGAGGCGGCCGCAACAAGCCACTCGAACAGCATCGATCGTGCTCGAACAAACCTGCACGCGGATGATGCAATCTGGAACCGCGTGCGGTGGTTGTGGCAAGCGACCAGCGGCTGAAGCAGGCAACCTAAGATGGCTGCTATGACGGAACATGCCCGGGCAGAGGTTGCCGGAAAGCTCGAACAGGTGATTGCGGCCCAACTGCGGCACTACCGCACCTCCCAGGGCCTGTCCTCCGCCGAGCTTGCCTCCCGCACCGGGATGTCCAAGGCGATGATCTCAAAGATCGAAACTGCCAGTACGTCCTGTTCCTTGACTACCCTGCAGCGCCTCGCCGACGGGCTTAGGATCCCCGTCACCGCGCTGTTCCGCGGCGCGGACACAGACCGGGATGCCACCTTCACCAAGAATGGCGAGGGCAGCCTCACCGTGCGCAGCGGCACCCAGCACGGGCACGAATACCGCGTGCTGGGTACTTTAAAGGGCCGCACGGATGCGCTGGAGCCCACCCTGGTGACGCTGACGGACGCCTCGGATGTTTTCCCGCTCTTCCAGCACCCGGGCACCGAGTTCATCTACATGCTGGCCGGCAGGATGGTCTACGGCCACGGCCAGTACGAATACACCATGGAGCCTGGTGACTCACTGCTTCTCGACGGCGAAGGCCCCCACGGCCCGCTCGAACTCCAGGAACTGCCCATCCGGTTCCTGGCCGTGGCCGCCAAGTAGGAACACTTGTAAAGCTGCGGACCGGCCGGGGACCGAACGCCGCACGTGCGCGGTAGAGCTTGGGCGGCTGGGATGCGCCCCTTTCTGCGCCCTTTGCTGCCTGAATGCTCCTGCCTAAGGCGCGGACGTGTCCTTTCCAGCCGGACCCCGCGACATCCAGATTTAACAAATCCTGCGCTCGCTTGAAACAGACCTTTGACTACTGTGGTTCAACAAGGTTTCATAGGAAGCAACAGCAAGCGAACAGGACAGTTCCGATGACTAGTCTCGCGACACCTGAAGTACCAACAGAAGCACCTGTGGCGGAGAGCGCCCGCCGGATTTCCCTCGCAGACATTGCGCGTGCCCACGGCGTCCGCTTCCTGCTGGCCACCTTCGTGGACATGACGGGCAGGCCCTGCGCCAAGCTGGTCCCCGTGGAAGCCGCCGACGAACTGGAAAACGGTGCCATGGGCTTCGCCGGGTACGCCGCCGGGCTGATGGGCCAGAAGCCGCAGGACCCGGACCTGATCGCTGTCCCGGACCTCGCGTCCTTCACCCCGGTGCCCTTCATCAAGGAGGGCCTGGCGATCATCCACTGCGATCCGCACGTTGACGGCGCGCCCTGGCCCTACGCCCCGCGCGTGGTCCTGAAAAACACTTTGTCCCGCCTGGCGGAGAAGGGCATGCAAGCAAAGGTGGGCGCCGAGGTCGAGTACTTCCTGGTGACAAAGAACGACGACGGGACGATCAGTACCGCGGACAGCAAGGACGACTCACCCCGCCCCTGCTACGACGCCCGCGGCGTCACCCGCATGTACGACCACCTCACCTCCATCTCCGATGCCATGAACAGCCTGGGCTGGGGCAACTACGCCAACGACCACGAGGACGCCGCCGGCCAGTTCGAGCAGAACTTCAACTACGCGGATGCCCTCACCACGGCTGACCGGGTGGTGTCCCTCCGCTACATCCTGAACATCCTGGCCGGGCAGCGCGGCATGACCGCCACGTTTATGCCCAAGCCCTTCACTGACCGGACCGGCACCGGCCTGCACTTCCACCTGTCACTGTGGTCGGGTGCCGAGCCACTGTTCCCCGCCGCGGGAGCGGACGACGGCGGCCGGGGCCTTGGGCTTTCCGGCCTCGCCTATTCGTTCATCGCAGGCATCCTGGACCACGCTCCCGCGCTGCAGGCCTTCCTCGCGCCCACCGTGAACTCCTACAAAAGGTCTGGTGCCACCACCAGCTCCTCCGGCGCCACCTGGTCGCCGCGGAAGGCATCCTTCGGCGGAAACGACCGCACCCACATGATCCGGGTGCCGGACAACAAGCGGATCGAGCTGCGCTCCGGTGACGGCTCGGCCAACCCGTACCTGGCCATCGCGGCGGCCATTGCCGCCGGGCTGGACGGTGTGGAGAAGTCCCTGGACCCGGGCCAGCCGTCCGGGCCGGGGGAGTCCAAGCCCGACGCACACCTCCTGCCGGCCACCCTGCTCCACGCCGTCGAAGCGCTGCGGAAGGATCCCGTGATCCTGGCCAGTCTCAGCGGCGACCCCGCCATCGGCAGCTACTACGCGGACGCCAAGGAAGAGGAGTTCCTGAGCTGGCACAACCAGGTCAGCGACTGGGAAATCCGCACCTATTTGACCTCTATCTGACCCACTACCCACACGTAAAGGACCACCATGTGCGGAATTGCCGCGCTGCAGCTGCGCAACCCCTCGCTGCATCCCCAGATGGGCAGCCTGCTGTCCTCGATGCTCTGCCAGATCGTGGACCGCGGACCGGACTCCGCCGGCCTCGCCGTCTACAACACCCCCGGCCTGGTTTCTCCCGGTACCTCCACACTGAGCCTGCTGGGCAAGGACCAGGGGATGACGACGGCGTCCATCACCGCAGGCGTCTCCGCGCTCCTCGCTGGTGTGCTTCCAGCAGGTGACGCAGCAGATGCCCGCGTGGTGGGTGATACCACCCTGGTGAGTGCCGCCGTCGGGACTGACCTGCTGGTGAAAGCAGTCAGCGAAACACTGCCCGGCGCGACCATCATCGGGCGCGGCGAGCATGTGGCCGTGATGAAGAGCGTTGGCCACCCGATGGAGATCGCGGCCGAGCACGGACTCGCAGCCATGGCCGGAAGCCAGGGCCTGTCCCACACCCGGATGGCCACCGAATCCGCCGTCACCGCGGGCGGCTCCCACCCCTTCTCGGTCGCCGACGACCTGTGCCTGGTCCATAACGGCTCCTTCTCCAACCACGCCACCGTCCGCCGTGAGCTCAAGCGCGAAGGCGTGGTGTTCGACTCCGAAAACGACACCGAAGTGGGCGCACGGTACGTCGCCTCCCGGCTGAAGCAGGGCGACACCCTCGAGGAAGCACTGGTGAACCTGGGCAAGGTCCTGGACGGTTTCTACACCCTGGTGGTCACCACCGCGGACAGCATGGCCGTGGTCCGGGACCCCATCGCCTGCAAGCCGGCCATCATCGCCGAAACGGACGACTATGTGGCCATGGCCTCCGAGTACCGCGCCCTGGCCGGCCTGCCGGGCATCGACAACGCCCGCATCTTTGAACCGGAACCCGGAAAGGTCTACACATGGTCACTCTGACAGCCCCCGAAGCCCCCGCCGTCGACGCGCTGACGGACACCACGGTGGACCTCGCCACCCGCACCGTCCGCGAACTTAACCAGGCCATCCACGCTGCCGTTGACGGGCAGTCCTGGACTGTCGCCAGTCCCGGCGGCAAGCACAGCCTGGCCGTCGGCATCGACGCGGACATCAACGTGACCATCGAAGGCCACGCCGGCTACTACGCCGCCGGGATGCACCAAAAAGGCGGCGTGACCATCAACGGCAATGCCGGCGTCGGACTGGCCGAGAACATCATGTCCGGCAGGGTGCATGTCACGGGCGACGCCTCCCAGTCCGCAGCGGCTACCGGCCATGGCGGCCTGGTGGTCATCGACGGCAACGCCGGGGCCCGCTGCGGGATTTCCATGAAGGGCGTCGACATTGTGGTGGGCGGCAACATCGGCCATATGTCCGCGTTTATGGCGCAGGCCGGCCGCCTGGTGGTCTGCGGCGACGCCGGTGATGCGCTGGGCGATTCCATCTACGAGGCCCGGATCTACGTCAAGGGCACGGTGGCCTCCCTCGGCGCCGACTGCATCGAAAAACCGCTGCGCGACGAGCACCTTGCCGAACTCGCTGAACTGCTGGCCGCCGCCGGCCGCAGCGACAATCCGGCCGACTTCAAGCGCTACGGCTCAGCCCGGAACCTTTACCACTTCCACGTCGACAACTCGACGTCGTACTAGGAGCCCCCATGACCATCACCTCAGTACCGCTCTCCACCGAAGTACCAGTACAAAACGTTGCGGAATTGGGACTCCGCGAGTCGGCCACCTTTGACCGCGCCACCATCGCCGATATCCAGCGCGCGGCCGCCACCGGCGTCTACGACATCCGGGGCTGGGGCGCCAAGCGCAAGGTCCCGCACTTTGACGACCTGATCTTCCTGGGCGCCTCCATGTCCCGCTACCCGCTGGAGGGCTACCGCGAAAAGTGCGATACCGACGTCGTCCTTGGCGACCGGCACGCCACCCGCCCGCTGCACCTGCAGACCCCGGTGACCATCGCCGGCATGAGCTTCGGCGCCCTGTCCGCGAACGCGAAGGAAGCGCTGGGCCGCGGCGCCAGCGAGGTGGGCACCTCCACCACCACGGGCGACGGCGGCATGACGCCTGAGGAGCGCGGCCAGTCCAGGCACCTCGTGTACCAGTACCTGCCCTCCCGGTACGGCATGAACCCGGACGACCTGCGCAAGGCCGATGCCATCGAGATCGTGCTCGGCCAAGGCGCCAAACCGGGCGGTGGCGGCATGCTCCTGGGCCAGAAGATCACCGAACGCGTGGCCGGAATGCGCACCCTGCCGGTGGGCATCGACCAGCGCTCGGCCAGCCGGCACCCCGACTGGACCGGCCCGGACGACCTGGAAATCAAGATCGGGGAGCTCCGCGAGATCACCGACTGGAAGACGCCCATTTACGTCAAGATCGGCGCCTCCCGGCCGTACTACGACACAGCGCTCGCCGTGAAGTCCGGCGCCGACGTTGTGGTGGTGGACGGCATGCAGGGCGGAACTGCCGCCACGCAGCAGGTGTTCATCGAGAACGTCGGCATCCCCACCCTCGCCGCGATCCCGCAGGCTGTTCAGGCCCTGCAGGAACTCGGGGTCCACCGCAAGGTCCAGCTCATCGTCTCCGGCGGCATCCGGACCGGGGCGGACGTGGCCAAGGCCATGGCCCTCGGCGCGGACGCAGTGGCCATCGGCACGGCTGCGCTGATCGCACTCGGCGACAACGATCCCCGCTACGCCGCTGAGTACTCCGCCTTGGGCTCCGCCGCCGGTTTCTACGACGACTTCCAGGACGGCCGCGACCCCGCCGGCATCACCACCCAGGATCCGGAGCTGTCCTCCCGGCTGGATCCGGTAGCCGCCGGCAAACAGCTGGCCAACTACCTCCGCGTCCTCACCATGGAAGCGCAGACCATCGCCCGGGCCTGCGGAAAGTCGCACCTGCACAACCTCGAACCTGAGGATCTGGTGGCGCTGACTATCGAGGCCTCCGCCATGGCCCGCGTGCCGCTGGCGGGCACCAGCTGGATCCCCGGCCAGGGCAGCTTTTGATGCCTGGAGCCGCTTCTGACTCCTCCGACTTTGTGGTGGTGGGCGCCGGCCTGGCCGGCGCTGCCACCGCCTGGCAGCTCGCCGCCCGCGGCCACCAGGTCACCCTCCTGGAACGCAGCACCCCTGCCGCGCACGACGGCAGTTCGCACGGCTCCGCCCGGATCTTCCGCTATGCCTACCCGGACCCCTTTTATACCCGGGCAGTCCTGGAGTCCAAGGCGCTGTGGGACGGGCTGGCCGCGGCCTCCGGAACCACCCTGATCACTCCGTTCGGCGCCGTGGACTACGGCCCGGAGCGCAATCCCCGCCTGCTGGCTTCGGTGCTGGCGGCCGAAGGGATCGAACACGAACTCCTGTCCGCCGCGGACGCCCGGGAACGCTGGCCGCAGATCGCCTTCGATACCGAGGTCCTCTGGCATCCCGGGGCCGGGGTGATCGACGCGGAAACCGCGGTGAACGCGATGGTGAGGCTCGCCGTCGGGCACGGCGCGCGGCTGCTGACCGGCTGGGAGCTGGACAGCGTGGAACGGACGGGTGCGGGTTACCGGCTGCATTCCTCAACAGGGGAAACGGTGGACGCCGGCAACGTGGTGATCAGCGCCGGCGGCTGGCTCCCGGGGCTGCTGGGACGGTTGTCCCTCCCTCCAGGTTTCCGGGCGGCGCTGCCGGAGTTCACCGTCCGGCAGGAGCAGGCGTTCCACTTCAAATACCGGGATCACGACGGCGGCGCGGCTTCAGGCGGCACCGGCCGGGGTACCGCGGGCTGGCCCACGTTCATCCACAAGGCCGCCGACATCCAGGCCTACGGGCTTCCCGGCGGACGCGACGCAGGCTTCGCGGGGCAGAAAGTGGCCGAATACAACGGCGGGAAACTCATCCCGTCCGCCCGGGAGCAGACCGGTGAAGTGGATTCCGCCAACCGGCGCCGCGTAGTG
This sequence comes from Pseudarthrobacter sp. B4EP4b, assembly GCF_006680095.1. Classification (NCBI taxonomy): domain Bacteria; kingdom Bacillati; phylum Actinomycetota; class Actinomycetes; order Micrococcales; family Micrococcaceae; genus Pseudarthrobacter; species Pseudarthrobacter sp. B4EP4b. The sequence goes on from NZ_VHIJ01000058.1 coordinate 76,962, forward strand.
GATTACGTCCGCCGCTACCTTCCCGGCCTGGACCCGAATCCGTACGCGGAAACCACCTGCCTGTTCACCAACAGCCCCGGCGAAGACTTCGTCATCGACCGCGCGGAGAACCTGACTGTCCTCTCGCCATGTTCGGGGCACGGCGCCAAGTTCGCGCCGCTGATCGGCCAGTGGGCCGCGGACCTGGCCACCGGTGCCGGGACAGTTCCCGGCCGGTTCCGGATGACATCGTCAACAGCTGTGACCACGTAGAACGGATACCAGTGAGTCTTCCACAGACCGTACCCATGGCGGAGGCCCTGCCGTCCGCCCGAACCAGCGCATCCACTGTGAGCAGCCTGCTGCAGGATATCTCCGCCATCGGCAGGGACACCTCACGCGGCGGCTACTCGCGGCCGGTGTTCTCCACCGCCGAGACGGACCTGCGCGCCTGGTTCATCGAGCAGGCCGAACGGCGCGGACTGGACGTCCATACCGATCACAACGGCATCATCTGGGCCTGGTGGGACACTTCCGCCGGCACCCGGAGGGACGCCGTGGTGACGGGCAGCCACCTCGATTCGGTTCCGGGCGGGGGCGCGTATGACGGCCCATTGGGGGTCGCCTCGGCGCTGGTCGCCGTCGACATCCTGAAGGCCCGCGGGCTCCGTCCCCGGCGGCCCCTGGCCATCGCCGTCTTCCCCGAGGAGGAGGGCTCGAGGTTCGGGGTGGCCTGCCTGGGTTCCCGGCTCCTTACCGGTGAACTGGACCCGGACAAGGCGCGCCGGCTGAAGGACCCCGACGGCAACACCTATGCGGACGTCGCGGCCGCGAACGGACAGGATCCGCGGCTGATCGGCGCCGACTACAAGGCCCTCCAACAGCTTGGCCTGTTCGTGGAGCTGCATGTGGAGCAGGGCAGGGGACTGGTGGACCTCAACCAGCCCGTGGCTATCGGCTCGTCAATCCTGGGGCACGGCCGCTGGAAGCTGAGCATCACCGGCCAGGGCAACCACGCAGGGACCACCCTGATGGCCGGCCGCAAGGATCCCATGATCGCCGCTGCCAAGATCATGGTCGGCATCCGCGATACTGCCCGGAAGTACCGGGATGCGCGGGCCACTGTAGGCAGGATCCAACCGGTACCTGGCGGGACGAACGTGATCGCGTCCCGAGTGGACCTGTGGATCGACGTCCGCCACCCGGACGACTCCGTCACCGCAGCCCTGGTGGAAGCCATCCGGCTGAACGCCGGGATCTTCGCCGCGGAGGAGGGCTGCACGGCAAGCCTGGCCACGGAATCGCTGAGCCCCACAGTGCATTTTGACGCCGGCCTGTGGGACCGGCTGCAAAAACTGCTTCCCGCCGCGCCGGTCCTGGACACCGGAGCAGGGCACGACGCCGGTGTGCTGGCTTCACACATCCCCACCGCCATGCTCTTCGTCCGGAACCCCACCGGCGTCTCGCACTCACCGGACGAACTGGTGGAGGACTGGGACGCCGAGGAAGGCGCCGTGGCGCTGGCTGACTCGCTGGCCGGGCTGCTGGGCGGGGCCCGTGCCACTGGCTAGGGCCGCCGTCGTGCGCTGCCGTAGAGGTCCCGGCAGCCCTCCCGTGCGCTTGGAGGGACAGCTGAAACTCGCAGGCGGACGACTGAAACGATCATTTTACACATCGGAAACCCAGCCAAAAATGCCAGTCATACAGTTGGAACCAGACGGCAATGGCCGCCCTCCGCTGAACGTGGAATTCATCCCGCGTCCCTCCTGACGGATCGGCTCTGACGGCAACTTACCGTTCTCTCTTCTTCGCATCACGAAAGGGGTTTCCCATGGATTCGGGAAATGTCGCTTGGATTTTGGCCAGCTCCGCGCTGGTCTGCATGATGATCCCCGCCCTGGCCCTGTTTTACGGGGGCATGGTGGGCTCACGCCGCATCCTCAACATGATGATGATGTGCTTTGGCGGCGCCAGCCTGGTGGCCGTCCTCTGGGCGCTGTTCGGCTACTCCATGGCTTTCGGAAACTCCGTGGGCGGCATGGGACTCATCGGGGACGTTACCGAGTTCCCCGGCATGGCGCAGCTGCTTCCCGCCGATGATGGGGCGTCCATCCCGGTGATCCTCTTCGCCGCATTCCAGCTGTTCTTCGCGTGCGTCACCACGGCACTGGTTGCCGGAGCCGCGGCCGGCCGGATGAAGTTTGGCGCCTGGATGCTGTTCGCGGGCATCTGGGCCACGATCGTCTACTTCCCCATCGCGCACTGGGTATTCGCGTTCTCCTCGGCTGACGGCAGCACCGTTGGCGGCTGGATCGCCAGCGGCATCAAGGCCATCGACTTCGCCGGCGGCACCGCGGTGCACATGAACGCCGGCGCTGCCGCACTGGCCCTGGCGCTGGTCCTGGGCAAGAGCTCCGGCTGGCCCAAGGTGGAACACGCCAAACCGCACAGCCGCCCGCTGGTGCTGGTGGGCGCAGGCCTGCTGTGGGTGGGCTGGTTCGGCTTCAACGCCGGCTCTGCGCTTTCCGCTGGCCAGTCCGCATCGGTGGTTTTCCTGAACACCGCTGTTGCTGCTTCCGCCGGCCTCCTGGCCTGGGCACTGGTTGAGCGGGTCCGCCATGGAGCCGCCACCAGCATGGGCGCCGCTTCCGGTCTGATCTCGGCGCTCGTTGCGATCACCCCCGCCTGTGGTGCTGTCAGCCCGCTCGGCGCTGTGGCCATCGGCGCGATCGCCGGGGCCGTGTGCTCGCTCGCCATTGAGCTGAAGTTCCGCCTCGGTTTCGACGATTCACTCGACGTGGTGGGTGTCCACCTCGTGGGCGGCATCCTCGGAACCCTGCTGATCGGCCTGTTTGCCACGGACGCTGCACCCAACGCCGTGAGCGGCCTGTTCTACGGCGGAGGCGTCGAACTGCTGGGAGTCCAGGCGCTGGCCACCGTCTCCGTCCTGGTCTACTCGTTTGGCATCACATGGATCCTGGCGAAGATCCTGGACAAGACCATTGGCCTGCGCATCAAGCCCGAAGACGAAATGCGCGGCATCGACCTCGCCGCCCACTCGGAGCTGGCGTACCTGACGGATGAAGATCCGGTGGAGCTCGGTTCGCCCCAGCGGGTCTAGCGGCCAGTAAAGAATTCCGGGTGGGGGCGCCCGGAATACGAGTCAGGCAAAGGGCCAGGCCTTGGACCGGTGCCAGCACCAGCTGGCTTATAGTTCCAAGGTTTGGCCCTTTGCTGTGCCCGTTTGTTTACCCCTCGCCGCAGACCAGGTTTCCCTCGCGGACTTCCAGTACCGCCGCCCGGACGTGGCTGAGGCGGGTTCGAGGGTCCGGCGCCATGGTATCGATGTCCTCGCCGTTCCAGTGCGGATGCGTGAAGTAGACCAGCACGGCGCGTTCCCTGCCGTCCGCCCCGGGCGGGAGCGGGACCACGTCCGCGTGGCGGCCGACGACGGGCCTTCCGTCCACCGATTCCGGTGAGGTGAGGATGAGCCCGCCCAGGTGGTCCTGCCGGACCCAGCCGCCCGCGCCGTCTTCCGAGCGGTAGATACCCTGGCCGCGCCACTCGTCCACGATCATCCAGAACGTTCCGCCGAGCTGGAAGACCTTGGGCCCTTCATGCGGGCGGCCCGGGATGGTGAGTCCTTCAAGGACCCACGACGACGGGTCCCCGGGTGTGTCACTCACCGCGCTGTACGTGTTTGATCCACGGGCTTCGTCCTTATACCAAAGCCGGTACCGGCCGTCCCCGCAGAGGGCGACGGCGGCGTCGATAACGCGCGGCGAGTCCAGGTCGATGGCGCCCAGGTACTCCCACGTCGCCAGGTCCTGGCTGGCGAACTGGACGATGGATGCGGTCCCGGTCCAGTCGGTCCGCACCCCGCCGAGCACGGTCAGGTACATGATCCACTGGTCGCAGATGCGTACGACGTCGGGGGCCCAGAGGGTGGCGGGCAGTTCAGTGGCGGGCGGGACGAGTCCGTCCACGGTGCCCTGGTAGGTCCAGTTGAGTCCGCCGTCGGAGGACCGGGCAGCGCCGATGGCCGTGCCGTGTACCCATTCGACGCCGGTCAACCCTGGTGCGGTGGCCCGGCGCTGGGTGTAGAACAGCACCCACTCGCCGGTGCGGTGGTCCGGGATCAGGATGGGATCTGTAGGGCCGTCCCAGACGGGGTCGCGGTAGGGGGTGCTGAACGCATCCGGGCGCAGGAGGGGAGGGGCCGGCGGTGCGAGAGTCTGCTGGGCGGCCTGCTGCTGGGACACAGTTTTCTCCAACGTTGTAGTTTTGGTGCGTCCAGCTTACGCGATAGGTGCAGCTGCGAAGGGTTCCCCGCCTATTCCTGGAACAGCCCTGCCAGGTCCTCGGCAGTGATGGCACCGCCGGCCAGGGCGTCGCCCTCCATTACGTCGGCGAACAGCTGCGACTTCCGGGCTTTTAGCGCCATCACCTTTTCCTCGATGGTGTCCTTGGCCACGAGCCGGTAGACCATCACGTTCCGTGCCTGCCCGATCCGGTGCGTCCGGTCCACGGCCTGGGCCTCGGAGGCCGGGTTCCACCACGGGTCCAGCAGGAACACGTAGTCGGCTTCGGTGAGGTTGAGGCCAAAACCGCCGGCCTTCAGGGAGATCAGGAACACCGGTGCGCTGCCGTTCTTGAACTCGCTGACCACGTCGGCGCGGTTGCGGGTGCCGCCGTCGAGGTAGCAGTACTCGATCTTCTCCTCATCCAGCCGCTCGCGGACCTTCCCCAGGAACCCGGTGAACTGGCTGAAGATCAGGGCGCGGTGGCCCTCCGCCACCAGGTCCTCCAGCTGCTCGAACAACACGTCCAGCTTGCTGGACCGGACGGATGCAAGTGCCGGATCAACGAGGGAGGCGTCCAGGCTGAGCTGCCGCAGCAGGGTCAACGACTGGAAGATGGTGAACCGGTTTTTGTTGACGTCCTCGATCAGCCCCAGGATCTTCTGCCGTTCCCGCTGCAGATGGGTCTGGTACACCTTCTGGTGGCGCGGGTTCAGCACCACTTCGAGAATCTGCTCCTGCTTGGGCGGCAGGTCCTTGATGACCTGGTCCTTGGTGCGCCGCATCATCAGTGGACGGACCCGACGGCGGAGCTTGTCCAGCTGCCCCTTGTCGCCGTTCTTCTCCACCGGCTTCTGGTAGTACTCGGCGAAGCGCTTGGGACTGGAAAACAGGCCGGGGGCCACGATCGAGGTGAGGGCCCAGAACTCCATCAGGTTGTTCTCCAGCGGCGTGCCCGTGATGGCCAGCTTGAAGGCCGCCGGCAGTTTCCGGGCACACTGGTATGCCTTGGACTGGTGGTTCTTAACGAACTGGGCCTCGTCCAGCACCAGGCCCGCCCACTGTGTGGACGCGTAGGCCTCGTAATCGATCCGGAACAGCGCGTAGGACGTGATCACGATGTCCGCGCCGGCGAGCGCCTCCGCAGGGACTTGGCTGCTCTTGGCGAAAGTCTCGCTGATGGCGTGGACCTTCAGGCCGGGCGCGAAGCGCGCCGCTTCCAGGGCCCAGTTGCCCACCACGCTGGTGGGCGCAACCACCAAAAAGGGAGCGCCGGCGTCGGACGCTGAACCCTCCGCAACGGCCGGCAGGGCCATTTCCTTCGCCGCGCACATCAGCGCGAGCGCCTGCACGGTCTTGCCCAGGCCCATGTCGTCAGCGAGGATCCCGCCCAAGCTGTGCTTGTACAGGAAGCTGAGCCAGTTGAAGCCCTCCAGCTGGTACGGCCGCAGCTCCGCGTTGAGGGTGGCCGGCAGCGGCAGGCCGTCCACGCCGCCTTCCAGCAGGCCGCCCACGGCGGAGCGCCAGGCGGCGGCCTGCTCGTCCACGATCCCCAGCTGGGTCAGCTCGTCCCACAGGCCGGCCTGGAAGCGGCTGATCTGCAGCGGCGCATCCTTGTTGTCCTGCAGCGAGCGGGCCTCCTCGATCAGGGCGCGCAGCTGGTGCAGCTCGGGCAGGTCCAGGGAGAAGTAGGCTCCGCTGGGCAGCAGCATTTTGGTCTGGCCCGCGGCGAGCGCCGAGAACACTGCGGCGAAGGAGACCGGTTGGCCCTCCAGGGAAATCTGGATGCCGAGGTCGAACCAGTCGCGCTGCTCGGTGGCTTTGGTGGAAATGGAAACCACGGGTGCTTCCTCGGCCTCGCGGTAGTCGGCGATCTCGCCCACCGTGTCCACGTCCACATCGGGAGCCTCGCGCAGCCGGGGGAGCACCTCCTCGGTGAAGGCCAGGGTGTCCAGGCCCTTCAGCTCCACGGACGCAGCGAGCCGGGGGGTTCCCCAGCCGCCGGTGGCGGATTCACCCAGCGCGGCAACCACTTCCCACGGCCGGCCGATGCCTTCCAGGATGCGGGCCTCGGCGGTGTCGTCGCGGTAGCCGTGGTCACCCGGGTGCCGCCACAGCGGCTGGGCGGTGACGAGCTTTCCGGTTTTGTAGTGCCACTCCCAGTGCAGCCGGAGCCTGTGGTCCGCACCGTAGTTGGCGAGCAGCGAGAGCGTGGGGACGGCCAGTGCGGGCAGTGACACGGACTCGTCGCGGGCCGTGACCCGGGCGGTTTGCTTGAGCTTGGGATAGAAGCCGGTGAGGAAGCGTGTCTCGTCCTTGGCGGGGATGTGCAGGGTGCTTCCGGCGGTGACAAACGCCAGCAGTTCTTCGCTCAGGCCGCCCTCAAGCGGTGCCAGCGTGATGATGCCGTCGGGGTCGGGGACTCCCGGCAGGGAGGCTTCGCCGGAGGTGAAGAAGATGCCGTGCGCGGGCCGGCCGATGGTTCCCACGGCGGCCGGATCAACATCCTCCCCCTCCACGGTGATGGTGGGCGCCAGCTCGAGGCCGCCGTCGGACGCCTGCTCCTTGGGCGGGACACCGTGGCCCGCCTCGGGTTCAGCCCCGGGGTTTTCATCCAGCGGGCTTTCAACAGGAGCACCGTAACGGCCCAGGTTAAGGCCGACGGCGGCAGGTGACTCCGCGAGCCGCACGGGTTCGGTGCCCTTGGAGTGAACCAGGGCCAGGCCGATCTTCCCGGCGTCTGCCAGCAGGCTCCACAGGTTCTTTCCGGAATAGGTGTTCAGGCCCAGCCACAGGCCCGAGGAGTTCTGCATCCGGCTGGCCGAGGCGGAGTGGGCGGCCAGGAACTCCTGCATCCACTCCACATGCGAAACGTTGCATTCGCGGCGGAAGTTCAGGTAGCTCAGGGTGTTCCAGGAGACGTCGCCGCGGATCCACTTGCCCTTGGCCCCCATGATGACCGGGCGGGCCTTAAGCTGGCGGACGCTGCGGAGGGGGTCCCGCCGGCCTGTGTAGGAGAAGTGCGGCGCCGGCTCCTCAATCTCGAACTGGAGGGCCAGCGGGACACCGCCGGTGGAGGGTGCGGCGCCGGGCTGGGAGATCAGGGGGCTGAGGGCCTTTTCCCAATCGGACACGGCCGCGGAGGGCTCCCGCGAGAGTTGGGTGGCGGGTGCGCCGCCCGGGGACAGCAGCTGGACGCGGGTGGCCGGATTGTCCTCCGCCGCGAAGAGCAGCGCCGCCACGTGCTTGCAGTCCTTCCGGACCGGGCAGCTGCACACGCCAACCGTGCAGCTCCAGCCGCCGCCCTTGCGGACCAGTTTGGCGGTAGTGGAATAGGGCAGGTCAGCGCCGCCCCGGACCTTGCCCAGCATGAGCCCGGTGGCGGGATCGAAAGAGATGCCCGAAACACGGCTGCCCATGGCGTAGGCCAGTCCGGCGGCCAGGGAACGGTCGTTGATGGCGGGGGTCTGTATTGCCAGTGCCGAGCTTTCGTCCGGGTGGGATGGAATGGCGCGCGCTACTTTCAACAGGCCGCGGCGTGGCCGGGCCGGTGGTTGGTTATCTGATCCATCTTAGTTCGCCGGCGGGATTCAAAAGCCCCGGAAACTTCGCCGGACGTTCATTTCCTCCTCAACCCTGCGGGTACCAGGCGCACGTAGCGTGAAAAGCGTTCAAGCAGCACCCGCAAAAGCAGTGAGGATTGCCATGACCACCAGCCAGCAGCCCGTCGTCCTGACCAGCAGCAGCATCGCATCAAACGACGAGGACGTCGTCGAAGCCAACGTCAGCATCGTCGACGCCATGCACACCGCCCTGCTTCGCACCGAAGAGATGTCGCCCGTTGCAGTCCGCAGCTACTACGTGGACTTCTACCTCACGCAGGCACTTGAGGGTGGCTTCGCGCAGTACGTGTTCACCGCCGTCGACCGCTCCGAAACGGACACGCTGATCCGCGAAGGCATGGCGGGAATGGGCGCCACCGCACACCTGGACCTCTTCAACCGCGCCGTGGAGGCATTCGATGACCTGTCCGAGGAAGACGAGGAACACTACCTCGACGGCGGCCTGGACGACACCGCGGACACACCCGACGGCGTCCTCCGCATTGAGGAGCTCGACGGCGAGTTCGAGGAGCTGCTGGAGAGTGAAAACATCACGGCACTGAACGCGGCCTGGCTGCGCGGCCAGGCCGAACTGCTGGTGCTGGACGACGAGGAGATCGGCGCGTACATCGAGCGTCTCGTCGCCCGGATCCCGGACCTGCCGGAACGCCAGGCGCAGGCCGAGGCTGAAGCGCTGGAGGATGCCCCGGACTTCGAGATCATTATCCGCGAACTCTGCAGCATCGCCGGGTATGAGCTGATCAAGATCACCATGGGCGATCCGAACTACGTTCACGACGGAGAGAAGACCCTCGCCTGGCACTTCTCCACGGACCATGGCGACTTCCTCATGGTGGAGGAGGACGACGAGGCATTTATGGTCAACCCCGAAACTCAGGAGATCGTGGCGGCGGTGGAGTTCGCGGAAGCCGACGCGGAGATGGTCGAGGCCTAGGCGGGCACGCGGGGCGCCGGCAGGGCGCCCCGCCAGCTGTTTGCTGTTGGACCCGAGTCAGCTGTTCTGGGCCAGGGCAGCCGCCAGGATTTCCAGCAGTTCGTCGTCCACCTGGTCCTCGGAGGTCAGGCGCACCCGGCGGGTGAACGGATCATCCGGCCTGGTCTTGACTTCCTCGATCCTGTGCGCCGCGGGGCCGTCGGGCGTAGAAGCACCGGGCTCCCCGGCCCCAAGCCGGAGCGTCACGTCCACGGCGTTGTTGGTGGTCCTGGTGACCTGGGCGAACTTCCGCCGCCGGCTGTGCAGGGACACGTAGCCCTTCCGCATCTGGATTCCCACACCGTCCGTGGCGGCAGCCCACGCCAGGAGCGCATCAGCGATGGGCCTCAGCTGCGGATGGTTCGCATACTGGCCGTCGATCAGTTCGTCGGCATCACGAAGCATAAAGTCCGGGTAACCGAACATTTCCCAGGACACCGCATATTGGGCGTACCCGGTCACCCCGAATTCGTCGCGCATCCAGCGGCGCAGCTCGCCGTCGTTTTGGATGCCGGCGGCCCGGGCTTTCTCGGTCCAATACGCGGTGTCCTGGCCGGTCTTCCGCATCAGGAGCGCCTTGTTGTTGTCCACCATCAGCTGCCAGGTTCCGGCCTTTTTCTGCGGTACGAGTGCCGGTTCGGGGTTTGTAGGCATGCCTCGATCGTAATGCCGGACGCGCCTCCCGACGGCGCCCCCGGCCCTGCCGCCGACCGCCTCGAAAAAAAGATTCTTCGCGCCCGTAACCTTTCCGCCGCCCCCGGCGATGTAGGAGGTGATGGGCCCGCCCGCCGGGCCCGAACTGAACATGTTGCCTAGGTTTTGGAGAGTTTTATGTCGTTGTTCACCGTTCTCGCCACCAGCAAAGTCGCCGCCGGAGTACTGGCAGCCGGCACCATCGCCGTCGGCGGAACCGGGGCAGCTGCCGTTACCGGTGTCCTCCCCACCGAAGCTCAGCAGACCGCGCACGATGTCTTCGGCGCACCGGCCCCGAAGCTCGCAGCAGAAGCTGCCGGCCAAGGCCAGGGCACCGCAGATTCGGCCGCAAACGCAGCAGCCAACGCCGCCGCCGACGCAGACGCAGACGCCTCCGCAGACGCCACCGTTTCTGACGACAACGTCGCCGCCCAGGCCTCCGTCTCCGCTGCGGCCAGCACAGCCGTTGACGCAGCCGGTGCCGCATCGCTCGGCCTGTGCACGGCCTTCACCAACGGCGGCCTGAACGCCTCCTCCGAAGGCTTCTCCTCACTCGCGGTTGCCGCGCAGGGCGAGGCAAACATCGGCAGCTTCTGCACCGACGTCGTGGCCCACGCCAATGCCGCCGCTGAGGCCGGCGCTGAGGCAGCCGGCTCCGCCGCTGTAGACGTGGACCGTCCTGAGCTGCCTGCTGTTCCGGCAGTCCCGGCTGTGCCCGCCGTCCCGGCTGTCGACGGCGAGCCTGCAGTCCCCGCCGTACCTGCAGTTCCCGCCGTCCCCGCCGGCGCCGGCAACGTCGTGGACGCACCCTCCGTTTCGGTCCGCTAGGCACGCTTAGCTAGGGTGTACTGCGGGAAACGGCCCGGATTCCGTTTCCCGCAGTACGGCAGTGCCGATCTTTACGATCACCGCCCGCACCACTGGAACAGACCGGAATACCGTCCGTCAGAAGCAGCCAGGGGCCGTCGGGGCAGTGCGGGCGGGACCCGCGAACCGCAGCGTAAACCGGGACGGGGATTGCCTGTCCCGGGATGGAGGAGCCGCTGGTGCTTGACACTTTGGCCCAAGAAGATATCGACATATTCGACGACGCCGCCGGCACCGACCCGGCAGCGCTCTTCGGCGTTGCCTACAGGTCCTTCGCCGGACCGGTACTGGGCTATCTCAAAGCACGTGGCGTGGACGATCCCGAAGCGGTCACCCAGGACGTATTCCTGGCTTTCTTCCCCAGGATCAACGGCCTCAGCGGGGGCCTTCAAGGCGCAAAGTCACTGATCTTCTCCATCGCCCATGCCCGGATGGTGGACCACTACCGCCGGCTCGAACGCAGGCCCCAGCTGACTCCCTACGACCCGCAGGAGGACAGCCGCAGCACACCCAGCGCGGAAGATCACGCTGTGGAACTGAACGGCGGGGCCGAAGCACTGCTGGCGGGGCTCAGTGACGAACACCAGGAAGTGCTGGCCCTGCGCGTGGTGGCCGACCTGTCCATCGAACAGGTGGCCGCAATCATGGGCAAAAGCGAGGGAGCCATCAAGCAGCTTCAACGCCGGGCCCTTTCCAATCTCAAGGCACAGACGCTCTCAAGAAACCAGGCAAACCATGAGTGACACCGCAGGATCCCGCGCCGGCGGGGCAGTGGACCAGCTGCTGCTGGAAGCAGACCTGGGCGGCGACAGCCAGCTCCGCCCCGTCCTCCTGGAGCTCCAGGCCCTGAACGCGGCCGCGCCGGAACCTTCTGCCGAGCTGCTGGCACTGATGGCCGGAGCCCCTGTTGCGGAAACACCACCGGCCCCCGCCGTGGCGGCAGCACCGGGCGCCCCTGGTGACGAACTCGCAGCCCGCCGCAGGGCGAGGCGCCGCACAGTCCTCACCACCTTGTCCGTCGCGGTATCACTCGGTGCCGGCGGTGCGGTAGCCGCTGCGTCAGACCAGGGCATCCGTGAATCCTTCACCCAGCTCAACCACGCGGTCACCTCCTTCATCACCGGTTCAGCCGGAGTTCCTGCCAATGACCAGGCGGAGCAGCCCGCGGCACCTGTGCCCGCAGCCCCCGCAGTCACAGCCCCGGCCGCCACCCCGTCAGCCGACCCGGCGTCTATCCCTGCCGACCCAGCCGCAGCGCACCCTGCGGTTGAGCCGCCGTCGGCCATTCCTGCTGCGACCGCCCCCAGTGGCCAGCGAACTTCCCCGGGACAGCCCGGGGAAGTTCCCGCTTCAGAAACCCTGCCCGAGGCAGTCCCGGGTCAGATCGCCGATGGCCTGGGAAAGCAACCGGAGGTGCCGCTCCCCTCGCAGGTTCCCCTGCCGGGGACGCTGCCGGCCGTCCCGCTTCCCTGACGTCCGGGCGCCCACCGCGGGCCACAGGGCCAGGTGATCCGGTCAGTAGCCTGAGGCGGCCATCTTCTTGATCATTTCGCCGGACGGATCCGCAAGGTACCAGACATCGTTGACGCCTTGGCCCAGCACGTCGCCGGGTTTGGTGTCCTTCGCGAAGTAGTACAGCGGGAGGCCGTTCAGGGTTACCTGCTTCTTACCTTCCGGCGTGGGGATGGTGCCAACCGTCCCGGTGACCCCTTCGACCTTCGGCTTATCAGAGGTGGTGGTGAGCGGCGGCCACGCCGTCAGGCATCCGCCGGTGCAGGCGCTGGTGCCCGAATCCTTCACGTCCTTGGTGAAGAAATAGAGGCTCATGCCTTTGGAGTCCACCACGATAGTGCCCGCGCTGGAGGACGCCGTCTTGAGGTCAACGCCTGCACTCGCCGTTGATGTTGCGGACGGCGATACCGAGCCGGCGGGGGCGGTTGCCGAGGCGGCAGGTGCACCTCCCGTGACAGCCGGACTGCTGGCCGCAGGAGTGGTTCCGCCGCCGCCGCACCCGGTGAGGGCCGCCGACAGGGCGAGGATTGCAAGGCCTGCCCCCAACACACGCTGTTTCATGGTTGCTCCTTTGGTGGTGCCCGGCGCCGATCGCCGGACGCTAACCAGTACGACGCCGCAGGGTGAAGAATGGTTCAGGTTGAACCAAATCCCGGCTGCCGGCGTCGTATCAGCCGGGAAGCGCGGAATAGCCGTGCCGGAGGCTGGGACAGGAGGTCCGCCGAATGCCGCTTGATGACGACGTGGTGGAGTCCATCTACCGCGAACACGGCCCGGCCCTCCGCCGCTTTGTGCTCAGCGCCTCCCGTGATCCACAGCTTGCCGAAGACGTGGTCCAGGAAACCGTGCTCCGGGTATGGCAACACGCACCCGAGGTGACCGGCAGCCTTCGCAGCTACCTGTTCCGTACCGCGAGGAATATCATGATCGACAATTACCGCCGTGCCCAACGCCGCCCCGCGGAGGCGCTGGACGACGGGCTCAGCGGTCACGCCGAAGCCGTGGAGCGAGTGGACGAACTGTTGAACCGGGTACTGATCGAGGAGGCGCTGCTCCGCCTCAGCACCGAGCACCGTGACGTCCTGGTGGCCCTGCACTACCGCCGCTTCACCGTGAACGAGGCGGCCCTGCAGCTGAACATCCCGAGCGGAACGGTGAAATCCCGCGCCTATTACGCTGTGCGGGCCCTGCGGACCATCCTCGATGAAATGGGGGTGGAGTGGTGAATGCTTCCGGGCTGCACCAACTGCTGGGCGCCTACCTGCTGGGCGGGTTGGATGCCATTGACCTGAAGAGTTTCGAAGACCACCTTCAGGAGTGCCCGCAGTGCCGGGAGGAACTGGCCCGGCTGGAGACAGTGCCCATGTTGCTGGACGCCGTTCCGGTGCCGGACGCCGTGGCGCTCACCGCTGGTCCGTCAGCGGCGGTTGCCGCGCCCTCAACCGCGGCCCCGGTGGCCCTCCTCTCCGAGCTGGCGCGCCGCCGTCGTAAAGTACGACGGCGTTGGGCGGCGCTCGCGGGCGCTGTCGCCGCTGCCTGCCTCGCCGTGGGACTGGCCGTGGGTCCGCTCCTGGGCCGGGCACCGCAGCCGGACGCCAGCTACTCGGTCCAGTCGGGCGGCGGGCTGCAGTTCAGCATCGACCTTGCCCGCAAAACGTGGGGGACGGAGTTGGCCGTTAACGGCAGCAGCCTTCCCTCCGACGGCACATTGTCGCTCTGGGTCAGGGACCGGGCCGGCGGGGAGGACCGCGCGTGCGCCTGGACCGCCACCCCCAGCGGCCGGGTCAAGGTCACGGGGGCAACACCCATCCAGCTGGGCAGCATCTCCAGCGTGGAGTTGCGGGACGGAACCCAGCAGACGGTTGCCGTGATCACCGTGCCCTGATTGCTGGTGTGATCGCTGCGGCCTGATCCGTATGCGGCTATGCCTGCGCTGGGAACCAGCACTGCCGGAAGCTACTCCTGCTTCCCGGCCGCATCGCCTGCTTCCAGCCTCCGGAACTCGGCCACCAGGGCCGGATTTTCGCAGGCGCGGGCGAATGCTTCAATCCGTTTCTCGATTTCCCGCCCCAGCAGCCAGGCGCCGATCCGTTCCATTCCGGCCCGCAGCAGTGCAGGGCGGCAGGAAAAGGTGTACTTCCAGACTGCCCGGGTGCCGCCGTCGTCCGCTGTGAACCTCCAGCCGCCGCCGAAGTTTTCAAAGAACCAAGGGCCGGACACCATGGTCATGCCCACGTTCCGGGGCGGCGCGTAGGAGACGTACTCGCTGACCATGGTGAGGCCAAGGCGCGAGCGGGTGCGGGTCCGCACGCCCTTGCCCGCGGTGGCGGCGCCGTCCAGGAAATGTTGTTCCGAAATGAAGGGATCCCAGCCCAGCCGGAAGCGGCCGGTGGTCTGGGAGAAGGCGAAAGCAACGTCCGGGTCGATGCGGATGAAGCGTTCGGCGCGTACCTGGGGCATGGTCCAACCCTATGCGTTCACGCTGGCAGCCCGTCCGTATTGGACACGCAGTCCGCAGGTGCCGCCGTTAGTGGACCATTTTTGCCAGGCGCGCCCGGACAATGGAGTACACCCCGTAGCAGATCAGTCCCGCGCCCACGGCCGCCAGGACATACAGCCCGAAGGGCTGGTCGCGCAACGCCCTTAGGGCGCCATCCAATCCCGTGGACTCCTCGGGATGTGCCTCAATGGCGGCGATGGCAATAAGCAGCCCGGTCAGCAGCAGCACGGTGCCCTTGGCCACGTACCCGGTCACGCCCAGTCCGGTGACGGCCTTCCTGGCCGCAGGGGACGGCGGCATCACCAGTTGCTTCTCGAACGATTGTTTGACTCCGCGGATGCCGTAGGCCACCCCGGTCACGGCGATGCCGGCGCCGAGCAGGACCAGCAGTGCCACCCCGCCCGGAGCCTTCATCAGTGAGGCGGTGAAGTCGACGGCTTTCTGCTGGTTGTCCCCACCTGAGCCCGTGCCGCGTGCGAAGGACATCAGCGTCAGGGCGAGACCCGCGTACACCAGGGCCTGCGCCGCCGCCTTGGCCTTCTTCCCCGCCTTTTCCTTGGTCGGCAGGTGGTTGTAGTCGAAAATGGCATCGCTGGCCTGCCACAGCGCCAAGGCGGCGCAGGCGGCGAAGCTGGCCCATAAGAGGAAGGGTCCGGCGGGCTGGGTGGCCAGTTCGGCCACGGCGCCGCTGAAATCGGCATTTCCTGTGCCGCCCATGGCCAGCCGGATGGCGATGGCCCCCACCAGCAGATGCAGGATGCCACTGGCCGCAAAGCCAGCCCTGGCCAGCAGCTCCAGCGTGCGGGAGTTGGTGACGTTCTCCGCCGCGTCCGCGGCCTGCTTCAGTTCTCTTTTGATGGCTGTTCCTTTGTACCGGCGCCGGGGCGCGATCGGTGCGTGCCCCGCACACCGCCATCGTGCCATGCGGAGGCGGTTGCGGCCCAGCAAGCGGAAAGAACTATGTGGAACAGCGTGTCAAAGCATGTGGTTGGGGCGTTCGAAGGCGCGGCGCCGCGCTGCCCGGCAGCGGAACAGCTGCCGGGTCCAATCCTGGTGAAGGGCGGCGTGGTGCACGCCGGGGCGGGGCTGGAGCCACCCCGCAAGGATTACGGTGTCGGGTGTTACCGCCGGCGGTAGCAGAGGTCGAAGATGAGCCGCCCGGCTTCATGGGCCTTGGCCTCGAAGCTGGTCCGGATCCGGCCCTCGAAACGCGGTGCCCAGCCGCCCGTCTCATCCACACCCTCGTTGGGCCCGGTGTGTTCGGTACTGACCGGTGCACGGCCTTCCCGGACCGGTGCTCCGCCCACCACTGATTCCACGCCCGACTGCCACACCTGGGTCAGCGGGCTTTCGGGTCCGCGCCGCTCGCCGGTGTGCAGGTTTTCGAAGTCCTTTGAGTCCGCCAGGACGTCGCGGACGTGGACCGCGTAGTTGGACCAGTCCGTGGCGAGCCGCCAGAGTCCGCCTTTTTTGAGCGCCCGCGCGGCCAGGCCGGCGAACTCGGGCTGGATGAGGCGCCGCTTGTGGTGGCGGGACTTATGCCAGGGGTCCGGGAAAAAGACCCACAGCTCGCTGACTGAACCCTCCGGAAGCATGGTGGCCAGCACTTCCGGAGCATTGGCCTCGACAACCCGCACATTGCTCAAGCCCCGGCTGTTGATTTTGATCAGGGTGTTGGCGAGTCCCGGGGTGTAGACCTCCACTGCGAGGAAGTCGGTGTCAGGATTCTGCTCAGCGGCGTGGCAAATGGCATCGCCCAGGCCCGAACCGATCTCGACGATGAGGGGTGCCTTGCGGCCGAATTCCAACTCGGCGTCAAACGTGTAGTCCGGGTGGACCGAGGTGTTGGCTACATGGCGGGGGACGTTCACGGCCCACCGCTCGGCATGCAGTTCCCAGGCGGCCTGCCGGCGTCCCTGAAGGCGGGTTCCGCGGCGGACGAAACTGACGGGACGGCCGCCGTACGTGCCATAGGAAGCCTGCGTGCCGGGAGTCACCGGCCTCGGGACATGCTGCGGCTGGGGGGTTTCTGGGGATTCGCTCATCCCTTCCAGAATACCGGCGGCCGGCGGGCAGAATCATATGTTCCCCAGTAGGTCCAGTGCAGGCCCCAACGCCAACGCAAAGACCAGCCCGGAGATGCATAGAGCAAATGCTGCCGATGACCTGGCGGGCGAAGCGTCCGGGGAATTCCTGATGACGGAAATTGCCAGTGCCAGGGACGGCAAAGCAAACAGGAGGGGCAAGCTGAAGAACACCAAAGGCGTCACCCAGGGCATGGGTGACGGGCCCTCGGATGGATAAGTGCCGAGCATGGCAAACACCGCCAGTGGCGCAGTGATGATCATGCTGAGAATGGAGAGGCCTGCCAAAACCACGCCCGCTGTTGCCTGACGCTCGTAATGGACACGCCGGGCATTCCGGGATTCCACGGCGGCGGATGCTTCGGACTGTGCTGTTTCATCTTTTGGCTGGGTCTCTTCTGGTGGGGGAACACCCATGTCTCTCCTTTTGGTCGACCGGATCGTGAGGGTTCCAACCTATGGAGGCGGTGAGCTTCGCAGCAGGTGCCAGCTGCCCTATGTGGATAACTTCGCCTCCCTGTGTCCTGCAAGAATGGGCGGGTGACGGAAGCGACGAATGCTGCGGCCAGGAAGCGGCGGCCCCGGGAGCGCGCGGTGAAGCCCCAGTTGGCAAAACAGCCGGACAACCTGGCCCGCAGGGACAATCTGGTGGACGCCGAGATCGATGAACTGCCGGCACCGGAACCAACCCGGGTGGGTGGCCGGCGGGCACTTGTTTACCTGGGCCTGTGCCTGGTCCTGATCGGGCTGAACCTGCGCACTGTCTTCTCCAGTTTCTCCGCGGTTCTGCCCGAAATCACGTCGCAAGCGGCCTTGCCCGGCTGGGCCGTTGTAGTCCTGACCACCGTCCCGGTGACACTGCTGGGCCTGTTTGCGCCGCTGGCCCCGGTCCTGGCACGACGCTTCGGCGCCGAGCGCGTCCTCCTCGGGGCCATGGCGGTCCTGACCGCAGGGCTTCTGCTCCGCCCGGTGGGACCCCTTCACCTGCCCACCCTGCTGGCCGGAACCGCTGCCTGCGGCGCCGCCATCGCCCTGTGCAACGTGCTCCTGCCTGGACTCGTCAAACGCGACTTTCCCCATCGGCTTGGCCTCATGGGCGGGCTCTACACCACAGCCATCTGCGCCTCTGCCGCCCTCGGAGCCGGCTTCACCTACCCTGTCTACGCGGCGACGGGGGAGTGGACACAGGCGCTGTGGTTCTGGGCGCTGCCGGCCGCCGTCGTCCTTTTCCTGTTCCTTCCCATTGCTGCCAGGCAACGCGCCGTGCGGCACCAGCTGGTGAAGGACGGCGTCAACGTGTGGCGCTCGCCGGTGGCGTGGCAGGTCACCATCTTTATGGTGCTGCAGGCCATGATGTCCTTCAGCGTGTTCGCCTGGCTGGCGCCCATCCTGCGCGAGCGGGGCGTGGATGGGGCCACCGCTGGCCTGATCGTGTCGGTGAGCATCGTGCTGCAGATGCTCGGCTCGCTCTTTGCGCCGGCGCTTGCCGCGAGGTTCCGGGACCAGCGTGCCATCGCCACGGTGGTGGCGCTGATGACCGGCGGCGGCTTCGCGCTGAGCATCTTCGGTCCGCTTGACCTGGTCTGGATGTGGGCAGGGCTTTTGGGACTGGGCCAGGGCAGCCTCACTGCCGTGGCGCTGACCATGATC
Organism: Pseudarthrobacter sp. B4EP4b; assembly: GCF_006680095.1. Lineage (NCBI taxonomy): Bacteria > Bacillati > Actinomycetota > Actinomycetes > Micrococcales > Micrococcaceae > Pseudarthrobacter > Pseudarthrobacter sp. B4EP4b. The sequence goes on from NZ_VHIJ01000058.1 coordinate 95,144, forward strand.
ATGCTCCGCACCCGTGATGGCCACACCGCAGCGCACCTTTCGGGGATGATGCAGGGCGTGGGCTACGGCCTGGGGTCAACGGGAACCCTGATGGTGGGCCAGCTGCACCAGGCCACGGGATCGTTCACCCCCGCCGGCATCCTCTTCCTGGCGGTAGGGCTGCTCGCGGCCCTGTTTGGCTACCGGGCCGGACGGAACCGCTTCGTCGAAGATGAAGATTGAAACCGGGTAGCAGTAAGTGTCGTTATGGGCGCCCATAACGACACTTACTGCTATCTAGTTGGGGACTAGTGGGTGAGGTCCTTGCCCCTGGTCTCCGGAATGGTGAACACGAATGCTGCGCTGACCGCCAGCAGCAGCACGGCGTACACGTTGAACAGGTCCGGCATGTGCAAGGTGGTGCCCAGCCACTGCTGCAGGTACGGGGCGGTGCCGCCGAACAGTGCCACGCAGATGGAGTAGGGGACACCCACCCCGACGGTGCGGATGCTGGTGGGGAAGAGCTCTGCGTACACGGCCGGGACAATCGCAGCGCTCGCGGCGATGAAGATGAGCATCACCGACATGCTGACAGCGAGCTGCCAGGCGGAGTCCTTCAGCAGCCAGGTCATGGGGAAGTGCATCACAGCGGACCCGATGGCTCCGGACCACAGCACCTTCTTGCGGCCGATCCTGTCCGAGAGCTTGCCCCACACCGGCAGCGCTGCGATGAACACGATGTTCCCCACGACGCCGGCCCACAGGGCTTCGCCGCGGTCGATCTTCAGCGCGGTGGTGGCGTAGCTCGGCGCCACAACACCCCAGATGTAGTAAATGACCGTAAGCCCGACCGTCAGGCCGATGACCTGCAGGGCCTGCTTCCGGTGGCGGACAATCTGCGGCCAGATCGGGGCACGCTTTTCCCGGCCGGACTCGGACTCGAAAGCCTCGGTCTCATGCAGCCGGGACCGCATGATCAGAGCGTAGAGCCCCAGCGCCGCGCCGATCAGGAACGGGATGCGCCAGCCCCAGGCGTTCATCGCCTCGGTGCTCAGCGCCATGTTCAGGACCGCGCCCAGCAGCGTGCCGAACAGGATTCCCACCGTCCCCGACGTGTAGATCAGGGTGGCCCAGAAGCCGCGCTTTTCCTTCGGCGCCATCTCGGACAGGTACGTCTGCGACGACGGCAGCTCGCCGCCGTGCGCCAGGCCCTGCACCAGCCGGGCCACCAGCAGCATCAGCGACGCCCAGGCGCCGATGCTGGCGAAGGTGGGGGCGACGCCGATCATCAGGCTGCCGAGCGATGCCAGCCCCACCGCGAGGGTCATGGACGTCTTGCGGCCCACGCGGTCGCCGATCCAGCCGAACAGGAAACCGCCGAAGGGCCGGGCCACAAAGCCGACGGCGAAGATCGCCAGGGTGGACAGGACGGCAGACGCCGGGTCCGCCTTGCTGAACAACTGGCTGGCGATGAAGGGGGTGAAGGTTGCGTAAATCGCCCAGTCGTACCACTCCACGGCATTGCCGATACCGGTACCAACGATGGTTTTCCGCATAGCCGTACGCGCCGCGCGCTGCGGGTTGACGATAGTGGTCATTTCAGTTCTCTTCCTGGAAGGTGGATCAGGAGTTGGTGCGGGTGGACGAAAGGGCGGCCAGACGCTGCATGGCGAGTTCCGCATAGAGCGCAGCGCCGTCGGCCAGCACGCCGTCGTCGAACGTTGCATACGGTGAGTGGTTGAAGGGGGAAGTGGCGTGGTCCGCCCCGCGGGGGACGGCACTGAGGCCGATGAAGGTGCCGGGTACTTCGGCCAGCACCCTGGAGAAGTCCTCCGAGCCGCTGAGGGGAGTGGCCCAGCGGGACAGCCGGGAATCGCCGAACATTTCGCTGATGATGTTCTCCGCAGTACGGGTCTCATCCTCGTCGGTGATGGTGGGGGGATACTCCTGCTGATAGTCGACGTCCACCTCGAGGCCATGGGCGGACGCGATGCCCTGGAGGAGGCGGGGAATAGAGTCCATCAGCTTCTCGCGGGAGGCCTCGGAGAACGTCCGGATGGTGGCTTCGATCCGTGCCGTCTCCGGGATGACGTTCCGCTTGGTGCCTGCGTGGAGGACGCCGACGGACAACACCACGGGATCGAACATGTTGAACTGGCGGGTGATCATCACCTGCAGTGCGGTAACCATCTCGGCGGCCGCGGTTACTGGATCCTTGGCCGCGTGCGGGGCAGAGCCGTGGCCGCCGGCGCCGAGTACGGTGACCACCAGGCCGTCGGAGGCGCTGAGCATCACGCCCGGCTTGGTGGCGAAGGTGCCGTGCGGTTCGAGCGAGGAGAACACGTGCATGCCGTAGGCGGCGTCCACCCGGCGACCTGGCGCCTCCAGGACGCCTTCGCGGATCATGTAGCTTGCGCCGTCGAAACCTTCCTCGCCGGGCTGGAACATCAGGACCACATCGCCGGCCAGGCGGTGCCGGTTTTCGGCCAGCAGGGTGGCGGCGCCGGTCAGCATGGCGGTGTGGAGGTCATGGCCGCAGGCGTGCATGGCGCCGTCCACGCGGGAGGTGTAGTCCACGCCGGTCTTCTCCTGGACGGGCAGGCCGTCCATGTCGGCACGCAGGAGGACCGACGGCGGTGGCGACTGTGTGCCGGCTGCTTCGGTTCGTACTGTGTGGCCGGTGCCGCGCAATACTGCCGTGACCGACGTCGTCTCCTTGCCCAGGGTGATTTCGTAGGGCAGTCCGTCCAATGCCCGGAGAACTTTTTCCTGCGTCCGGGGCAGGTCAAGGCCGATTTCCGGTTCCTGGTGCATGGCGTGGCGGAACCGGATCAATTCGGGCTGGAGTTCCCTGGCCGCGGATGTGATGGTCATTGACTTCTCCTCCAAAGAATGGGCTGAGTCAAGTGTGGGGTGATGTGGTTCACATCTCCGGAAAGTCCTCGAAAAATGCACCTCTTCTCCTTCTCTTCCACGTTTTGTGCACAACTGCGGAAGAATAGGGACTATGGAACTGAGTGAGGAGGACCTGGCCCTGATCAATGCGCTGGAGATCGCACCGCGGATCAGCTGGGCGGACGCGGGCGAAATCCTCGGCGTTCACGCCACCACCTTGGCAGCCAGGTGGGAGCGAGTCCGCGGGGCAGGTGCCGCATGGGTGACAGCCCACCTCATGGGCGATCCCAAACAGATGTGCCTGGCGCTGGTAGACGTTGACTGCGACATGCACCGCCGTGCCGAGGTCACAGAGGCGCTGGCTGCCGTCCCGGAGATTGTCACCATCGAGGAGGCCGCCAGCAACCGGGACCTGATGCTGACGGTCCTCACCCAGTCCCTGGAGGAGTTCACCACCACTGTGGCCTCCCGGCTGCAGGACATCGGCGGGCTGCTGAAGTACCAGACCGCGCTGTGCACCAGGCTGCACTCCGGCGGCTACGCCTGGCGCCTGAACGTGCTGGACCGCGCCCAGATCGCTGCGCTGCAGGCCAAGGCCGGTCCGGAGGCCGCAGGCTCGGCGCCTCCGGACGCCGTCGTCGAGCCCCTGCCCGAAAGCCACCTCGCGCTGCTTCCGTTCCTTGCAAGGGACGGCCGGGCGACGGCGGCCGACATCGCCCGGGCGCTGGGCCGCCACCCCGCCACAGTCCAACGCCAGCTGAACCGGGTCCTCGCCAGCAGGCTCCTCTCATTCCGCTGCGAAGTGGCGCAGAAGTTCTCCGGCTACCCCGTGACCTGCCAGTGGTTCGCAAACGTGCCGCCAGGCCAGCATGAAGCCGCCGCGGCCGAGCTCCGCGGCCTCCGCAACGTCCGGCTCAGCGCCTCCACCACCGGCCGCACCAACTATGTGATCATCATGTGGCTGCAGTCGCTGGCCGATGTGATGAACGCCGAACTTGCGCTGCAGCAGCGGATCCCGGACATCGAACTCGTGGAGAGTGTGGTGATGCTCAGTACCGTCAAACGGGTGGGCTGGATGCTGAACCAGGATTCGACAGCCACGGGGCGGGTCATTGTCCCGGCGGCGGTAGCAAGCGCCGGGTAGCTCTTCCAGGCCCGGCGATAAGCTGGCACGAAAGACAAACAACCGATCGGCCCAACAGCGTGCGCGACACAACCCTTCCATCGGCAGACACCCGTTCCGGCATCCTGCAGCGGCCTTACCTGTGGGTGACCATTGGCACTTGCGCGCTGGTCTTCCTGGCTGCGTTCGAGTCGCTGGCGGTGACCACCATCATGCCGGTAGTGAGCCGGGAACTGCACGGTGGGGACCTTTACGCCCTGGCCTTCGCTGGCCCGCTGGCTACGGGCGTGATCGGCATGGTGGCCGCCGGGAACTGGTCAGACCGCCGCGGCCCCGCCGCTCCCCTTTATGCGTCCGTGGCACTGTTCGTCGTAGGACTGCTGATCGCAGGCACGTCCATGTCCATGCCGCAATTGGTGGCGGGTCGGCTGGTGCAGGGGCTCGGTGGCGGCGCCCTGACCGTGGCCCTGTATGTGCTGGTGGCGCGCATCTACCCGGGACTGCTGCACCCCAAGATCTTCGCGGCGTTCTCCGCAGCCTGGGTGATCCCGTCCCTGGTGGGCCCGTTTGCCGCCGGCGTGGTGGCGCAGGTTTTCAGCTGGCACTGGGTGTTCCTGGGTGTGGTGGGGCTGGTGATCCCGGCCCTCGCGATGATCGTGCCGGTGCTCCGGAACATGGCATCGGGCCAATCACTGTCAGGCCAGTCATCGCCGCGCCAGGAACAAGGCGATGGCCCGGCGCAACCGCCCTCCCCGTGGGCCCTGGGCCGGCTCGCCTGGGCCAGCCTCGCCGCGCTCGCCGTGCTGGCGCTCAATCTCTCGCGGGAAGTCCGTCTCCCCGGCTTTACCGCTGCGCCGGCACTGCTGGCACTGGCCGCCGTCGCTATTGCATTGATTGCAGTGCGGCCGCTGGTGCCGCGGGGAACGCTCACCGCCCGCCGCGGCCTGCCCAGCGTAATCCTGGTCCGCGGGCTCGCCGCGGCCGGGTTCTTCGGCGCGGAGGTTTACCTGCCGTACCTGCTGATTGAGCAGTACCGCTTTTCGCCCACTTTTGCGGGCCTCACCCTCACCTTCGGAGCGATTGCGTGGGCGGGCGCCTCGGCGGTCCAGGGCCGTCTCGGCACCCGGTTGTCCCACCGCGCCGCCGTCCGCACCGGCTCATTCATGGTGCTCGGGGCCGTGCTCCTCGCGCTGGCAACAGCGGCGCTGCACTGGCCGCCCGCCGTCGTCATCGCCGGGTGGATTCTCGCGGGCGGCGGCATGGGCCTGCTCTATCCGCGGCTGAGTGTGATGACGCTGGCGCTGTCGGACAAGGAGAACGAGGGCTTCAACAGCTCGGCCATGTCCATCTCGGACTCACTGGGCGGCGCGCTGGCGCTGGCCACCACCGGCATCGTTTTCGCGGCGTTTACGACGACGGCCGGATCCTTCGCCGGGGTCTTCGCACTCTGCGCCGTGCTCGCCGCTGCCGCAGTTTCGGTGGCCCCGCGGGTCACCACCAAAACCCCTTAAAAGTCAGGGGAGCCTACTGGCCCGGACCACAACATCCGCGATGGTGGCCTGCTGGCCTTCCGGTCCGGTCACCGGCCGCTCCCGGCTGGTCTGCACTTCCAGCTGCCACCCGGGGCTGTCCAGTTCCAGCTCCCGCACCAGCTCATCAGCCGTGTAGAACATGTTGTGGTGGGTATGCGCCCCTCCCCAGGGCGGCAACCGGTCGGGGTGGTGGCCAACCACCAGCAGGGTCCCGCCGGGTTTCACGGCCGCTGCGGCCGCACGGAGGGGCCCCTGCCAGGCCAGCTCCTGCGAGTGGAGGAACTGCGAGGTGACAAGATCGTACGAGCCCTCAGGATGCCACTCCTCGAGGTCGGCCTGCTGCCAATGGATCCGGCTGGCGATGGCGCCCTCGGCAGCGTGCACGCTTTCCCGCGCCAGTGCCGCCTTCTCGTGTCCGTGCGCGCGTTCCAGCGCGACGGCGGAAACGTCGACGGCGGTGACGGTCCACCCGTGCTGGGCCAGCCAGATGGCGTCGGCCCCTTCGCCGCAACCAAGGTCCAGTGCGTGGCCCGGCCGCAGGCCGCCGGCTTCGCGCACCAATTGGGGGTTCGGCTTGCCGCTCCAAATCTGGGGCTTGCTCCGGTACCGCTCGTCCCACAGGGCCGCCGCGTCCCTGATCCCCTGGCCGCCCTCGGGGTCAGCGTGCCCCGAGAGGCCGGGGCCGGCGTCGTCCAAGAGGCCGGCGCCGGCGTCGTGCGTGGCCTCGTGTTCGTGCTGTTCGTGCTGGTGGGGCGCGTGTTCCGTCATGCCTCAACCCTGCCCCGCGGCTGCCCTGTTGGCAACGCCCAAGTAAGTAGCGCTAAGTGTCGTTTTGGAGGCCCAAAACGACACTTAGCGCCACTTACTTGGGAGGGGCGGAGG
>NZ_VHIJ01000059.1:0-12225 GCF_006680095.1 Pseudarthrobacter sp. B4EP4b
TCCCCGGCCATGGATCCTCCACCGCCGATAAAGACGATCTACCGGCGAGCGGGCAACGCCCAGCAAGCTGGCTGTGGCCTTGTCCGCGATGCCCTTCTCAAACCACGCTACAGCTGCCTCGCGCTGCTCCTCGGACAATGAACTAGATGGACGCATAAAACTGCTCCCCGGAAGTCGGAACTGAATTTATCAGTCCAACTTTCGGGGAGCAGTTCAATCCCGAAAGCGGGCCCTTTTGAAAACCCTTAGGCCTTCGCGTCGATCGCGGCCTGGAGGAAATCGGGGAACGGGGTCTGGGCGCTTTCACCCTTGCCCCACTGCTTGCCTTCCACGAAAACGGTGGGTGTGCCGGTGATGCCAATGGCCGAGGCTTCCTTCGTGGTGAACTTCACGAACGGCCGGTAGGTCTTCTCGTCCACGCAGCTGCTGATGTCAACACCGATGTCCGAGGCCATGCTCTTGAGCTTGTCGTCCGAGAGCCCGGCGCCGCCTTCAGCAGGCTGGTTGGCGAAGAGCGCATCCACAAATTCCGCGTACTTCTCCGGCGATTCGTTCACAACACAGGCGGCGGCGTTGGCAGCCCGGGACGAGTAATTCGTGGTGGAGCGGCTGTCGAGGAACCCGAGCGCGCGGTATTCCACCGTAATCTTGCCCTCGTTGCGCAGGGAAGTGAGCTGCTCGTTGTACTGGGCCTCAAAGTTTTTGCAGACCGGGCAGATGAAGTCGATGTACAGCACAACCTTCACCGGCTTGCCCGCCTCGGCCTCGGCCCCGGGAGCCACCACTTCGGCCGGAGCAGCCTGCGGCGGCGCGCCAACAGCGGCTGCGTCAACAGTGGCGGAGTCCAGCTTGGCCACTTCAGTGTTCGCCAGCAACGTGACGCCGCCGTGCACATTCCCGTTGGCCGGCGTGGGTCCCTGGTCGGCTATGGGCGCATTCTGCTTCATCGACGTGGTCACCACCAGTGCCACCACCACCAGGATGGCCACCACGGCGGCCACAATCCCCCACCCGATCAGCAGCTTGTTGCGCTTGTCCTTTTTCAGCTGCGCTTCGCGGATCAGGCGCGCTTTCTCGCGGGCCTCCGCGGTGCGCTCAGCCTTGGACTTACGTACTTCGTTTGCGGGGCTCATGTGTTCCTTGGGTCGATCGACGAGGGGGACCAGTTCGTGGCAACCCCCTCATTTTAGGGGAGAAAGCTGAGAGCTTGCTGTTTCAAGTATTCATCCGGGTTGACCAACGGACGAATAGCATGGAAGATTCCGTCCCGTTAGGGTGGGCTAAGAGGCACAAGCAACCCCAGGGGGCAGCAATGCAAACACCCGTCCAGGAAAAACCCGCCACCGCAGCCGCATCCGGCGCCGCCGGCGCGGGCCACAGCGCCGAGACAAAGTACGACTTTATGGTGGTCTCGAACAGGCTGCCCGTGGACCGGGTCGCCCCCGGCGAAGGCGACGACGACTCCGGCTGGCGGCGCTCCCCCGGCGGACTCGTGACGGCGCTGGCACCCATGATGACCAAAACCGACGGCGCGTGGGTCGGCTGGCACGGCGCCCCCGATGAGACCGTGGACCCGTTCAGCCACGGCGGCATGGACCTGGTGCCCGTCCAGCTCAGCGCCGATGACGTTGAGCTCTACTACGAAGGCTTCTCCAACGCCACCCTGTGGCCGCTCTACCATGACGTCATCGCCCCGCCGGAATTCCACCGGACCTGGTGGGACGCCTACCGCTCGGTGAACAAAAGGTTCGCCGACGCCGTCGTTCGCCATGCCGACGACGGCGCCACCGTCTGGATCCAGGACTACCAGCTGCAGCTGGTGCCGCGGATGCTCCGTGAAGCGCGGCCCGACCTCAAAATCGGGTTCTTTAACCACATCCCGTTCCCGCCGCCGGAGATCTTCGCCCAGCTGCCCTGGCGCCAGGCCATTATCGACGGACTCCTCGGCGCTGACCTTGTGGGCTTCCAGCGGCCGAGCGACGCGGGCAACTTCATGCGCTCTGCCCGTCGCTTCCTGGGCGCGAGCGTCAAGCAGCAGCAGGTCCACGTCAAGGGCAAGGACGGGGAAATCACCCACATCGCCAGGGCCCAGGCGTTCCCCATCTCCATTGACGTCCAGCAGATCAGCGAGCTGGCCGCGAAGCCGGAGATCATCGAGCGCGCGCGGCAGATCCGCCAGGACCTCGGCAACCCGAAAACCATCCTGCTGGGTGTGGACCGGCTGGACTACACCAAGGGCATCCGGCACCGGCTCAAGGCCTTCGAGGAGCTCCTGGCCGACGGCAGGCTGTCCGTCAGCGACGCCACCCTGATCCAGGTGGCCAGCCCCAGCCGGGAACGCGTTGAGCAGTACCGGCTCCTGCGCGAGGAGGTGGAGGGCACTGTGGGCCACATCAACGGCACGTACGACACCCTCGAGAACACCGCTGTCCGGTACCTGCACCACAGCTACCCCGTGGAGGAGATGGTGGCCCTGTACCTGGCCGCCGACGTCATGCTGGTCACGGCCCTGCGGGACGGCATGAACCTGGTGGCCAAGGAGTATGTGACGGCCCGCACCAACAACGACGGTGCGCTGGTGCTCAGCGAGTTCGCCGGCGCCGCCGACCAGCTCAAGCAGGCCCTGCTGATGAATCCGCACGATATCGACGGGCTGAAGAACGCGATCATGCGCGCCGTGGAGATGTCCCCCCGGGACGCGTCGCGGCGGATGCGGGCCATGCGCAAGCAGATCCTTGAGCACGACGTGGACTACTGGTCTGCCGATTTCCTGCAGGCCCTGAAGGAGAAAGTGGTCCGTGATGACACCTGAGAGCCGGGCCTGCAACGGCAAGCTGGCGCTGACGCCGGAGCTCCGCGAAGCCATCCGCACCATCGCCGGGACAGAGCACCTGCTGGTGGCCATGGACTTCGACGGAACCATGGCGCCCATCGTGGGGCATGCCGACGACGCGCGGCCGCTTCCCCGGGCCGCCACGGCGTTCGCCGGGCTCGCCGTGCTGCCGCGTACGACGACGGCACTCATCTCCGGGCGTGCCCTCGCCAGCCTGCGCAAGGTCGCCTCGCCACCGGTGGACACACTGCTGATCGGCAGCCACGGGGCAGAAGCGTGGCTGGGCCCGGGATCAGCCGGGCTGGAACTGGACGATGAGCAGAAAGCACTCCTCGCCGAGGTGCGCAGCATCCTCGCCGGCATCGTTGCGGAGGCACCCGGCACCATGCTGGAGGACAAGCCGGCCGGCGTAGTACTGCACACCCGCCAGGCGCCCGACGACGTGGCAGAGGACGCCGTGGCCGCAGCACGCTCGCTGCTGCAGGACCGCAAAGGCGTTTTCCTCAAGGACGGAAAGCGGGTCCTGGAAACCTCCGTGGTGAACGCCTCCAAGGGCGAGGGCGTCACGTTCCTGCGGCAGATCAGCGGCGCCAGCGCCGTCCTGTTCGCAGGCGACGACACCACAGATGAGGACGCACTCGCGCGGCTGGAGTCCGGTGATGTCGGGGTCAAAGTGGGCCTTGATTTCACCCAGGCGCAGTACCGGGTGGAGGCTCCTGTCCATGTGGCAGAACTGCTCGAAGTGCTGCTCCAGGAACGGAGCCTTGCCGTGGCAGAGGAAGATCCGGAAGGGTGAGGGTTACCAACCTCACTTGTGACGTTCGTAACATTTGCACCAATTCGAACACTATCTGACATACTCTTCTCTGTGATGTGGCGCACAAGAACCGTGCGGCGTCACTGGGCGTCTTCTGGCCTCGGCCGGGAAGCATCTGCAGCACAAAACTGAACAAACATGAACCATTCACAACGGATCGTCCGGCACGTACCTGCCGGTGAAGGGATTGATAACTGTGGCTACAGTTACTTTTGATAACGCTACGCGTCTGTACCCGGGCACAGAAAAGCCCGCCGTCGATAAGCTCAACATCGACATCGCCGATGGCGAATTCCTGGTCCTCGTTGGACCCTCCGGTTGCGGTAAGTCCACCTCCCTGCGCATGCTCGCAGGCCTCGAGGACGTCAACGCAGGCCGGATCCTCATTGGCGACCGCGACGTCACCGACGTTCCCCCGAAGGACCGCGACATCGCAATGGTTTTCCAGAACTACGCGTTGTACCCGCACATGACTGTGGCCGACAACATGGGCTTCGCCCTGAAGATTGCAGGCGTTTCCAAGGAAGAGCGTGCCGAGCGCGTCCGGGAAGCCGCCAAGCTCCTTGACCTCGAGCCCTACCTGGACCGCAAGCCGAAGGCACTCTCCGGCGGCCAGCGCCAGCGTGTTGCCATGGGCCGCGCAATCGTCCGTAACCCGCAGGTCTTCCTCATGGATGAGCCGCTGTCCAACCTGGACGCCAAGCTCCGTGTGCAGACGCGCACCCAGATCGCATCCCTGACCCGCCGCCTGGGCGTCACCACCGTTTACGTGACGCACGACCAGGTCGAGGCCATGACCATGGGCGACCGCGTTGCCGTGCTGAAGGATGGCCTCCTGCAGCAGGTGGACACCCCGCGCAACCTCTACGACCGCCCGAAGAACGTCTTCGTCGCCGGCTTCATCGGCTCCCCCGCCATGAACCTGCTGGAACTGCCGGTTGTCGACGGCGGCGTCCAGTTCGGGGGCACCGTTTACCCCGTGCCGCGTGACGTCCTCGAAGAGGCACACGGCTCCACCGTGACCCTGGGTTCGCGTCCCGAGGACCTCGAGACTGCTCCGCACGGAGAAGGCCTGAAGGTCGAGGTCGACGTCGTCGAAGAGCTGGGTGCCGACGCTTACGTCTACGGCCACACCACGCTTGACGGCAAGGACCACGACATCGTGGCACGCGTCGACGGCCGCCGCCCTCCGATGAAGGGCGAGTCCATCTACGTCCGTCCCCAGTCGGGCCACGTGCACCTGTTCGACACCAAGACCGGCCTGCGCCTGGGCGACTAACCAATCATCAAACCGACGGCGGCCCGCACCTTTTCGCAATGGTGCGGGCCGCCGTCGGCCTTTAACCGTGCCCGCAGAAGAATTAGCTGGCCGCGCCTATCTACGGAAGAATTGACGCATGACCGAGGAATACAGCGCCCAGTGGCACGACGAACCCACCGACTATGCGCAGGTGGGCAAACTGCCGCGGTTTGTGGCCGCGAGTGCCGACGACGGCAAGGTCGCCTCGGCAGCCAGCTCCCTGAACATCACGGCAGCAGCGGCCGACCCCGAGCTCCTGGACCTGCCCTGGCACATCGCGCTGGAGGACTGGCCCGCTGAAAACCTGGCCGCCCTTCCCCGCGGCATCTCCCGGCACATCGTCCGCTTCGCCCACCTTGGCGGTTCGGTCATCGCCATCAAGGAAACCTCCGAGCACGTTGCCCGGCACGAGTACCACATGCTCCGCAAGCTTGCCCGGCTGGATGTTCCGTGCGTTGAGCCGGTGGCCGTGATCACCGGCCGCACTACCCTGGACGGAAAGCCGCTGAACCCCGTCCTGGTCACGCGGCACTTGAAATTCTCCATGCCCTACCGGGCCCTTTTCTCGCAGATGCTCCGCAAGGACACCCTCACCAGGCTCATCGACGCGCAGGCGCTGCTGCTGGTGCGGTTGCACCTGATTGGCTTCTACTGGGGCGACGTTTCCTTGTCCAACACCCTGTTCCGCCGCGACGCAGGCGCGTTTGCCGCCTACCTGGTGGATGCGGAAACCGGCGAGCTGTATCCGGACCTTTCCACGGGCCAGCGCGAGTACGATCTCGAAATCGCGCGCGTGAACATCGCCGGGGAGCTGATGGACCTGCTGGACGGCGGCTTGATCGAGGAGAAGGTGGATCCCGTGGCCACCAGCGAGCTGATCATGGACAGCTACCGGCGCCTGTGGGCTGAGCTGACGGAGAAGGAATCCTTTGAACTTGGCGAACGCTGGCGGGTGGGTGCCCGCATCCGCCGGCTCAACGAACTCGGCTTCGACGTCGAAGAGTACGCCATCAAGACCACCCAGAACGGGTCCACCATCCAATTGCAGCCCAAGGTGGTTGACGCCGGGCACCACATGAGGCGCCTGTTGCGGCTGACCGGCCTGGACGCCCAGGAAAACCAGGCGCGCCGCCTGCTCAACGACATGGATACCTTCCGGGCGGACAACAACCCGGACATGGACGAGGAATACAGCGCCCACCTGTGGGTCAGCCAGGTCTTTGAGCCCATTGTGAGGTCCATTCCGCGGGACCTGTCCGGCAAGCTGGAGCCCGCCGAAGTGGTGCACGAGGTCCTCGAACACCGCTGGTACATGTCAGAAAAACAGGAACGGCACATCCCCCTCGCCGAAGCCGTGCAGAGCTACATCGACTCCATCCTGCGGCACCGCCGGGACGAGGCGGCCATTATGCTGAACCCGCCCACCGGGCTGCTGAAGATCCTCGAGGTGGAGACGGAAGAATCCCGCTACGGCGACGAGGAATCCATCGACGAATACCCCGACGTGGATGATTAATCCCTAAATCGCCTTTCCCGGGTTCAGGATGCCGGCGGGATCGAACAGGTCCTTGATCCGGCGCTGGAGTTCCCGCAGCGGTTCCGGCTGCTCCTGCCCCAGCCACCGCAGTTTGTACTGCCCCACGCCGTGCTCGCCGGTGATGGTGCCGCCCATGCCCAGCGCGGCCGTAATGGACTCATCCAGGGCCCGGTGGAGCCGCTCCAGTGCTCCCTCGTCCACCGCTTTGTCCTTCCGGTCGATCCAAAATGTGGGATGCAGGTTCCCATCGCCGGCGTGCGCCACCACTTTGAGGTGCACGGTGTGCTCCACGGCCATGGCATCCAGGGCGGCCACGTAATCCACCAGGCGGGACCGGGGAACGGCCACATCCTCCCCCACCCGGTACTCGTCGTCCACTTCCACGCCCCGGCTGTGGCGCCGCAGTTCCACGAGCCGTTCCGCTTCGGCACTGGCTTCGGTGGTGACGGTAGCACCGCCCGCTGCCAGGACCTCCCGGACCATCCGGGCCTCGGTGGCGGCGCCGAAGCCGTCGGTCTGGACCAGCAGCAGGGAGCGGCCCCGGGCGGCGAGGTCTGACCCATGGATGTCGTCCAGTTGTGCCAGCGTGCCGCCGTCGAGCAATTCCATGATGGCGGGCTGGACGCGCGCCCTGCCCACGGCCAGGACGCCGGCCGCGGCCTGTCGGAAGTCCGGGTAGAAGGCAGCGATGGTGTGCACTTCCCGTGGGAGGTACTTGAGGCGCACCGTTACGCCGACCACGATGCCCAGCGTTCCTTCCGACCCCACGAAGAGGCCCGTGAGATCGTACCCGGCCACGCCCTTGAACGTCTGGTGGCCCGTGTGCAGGAGTGATCCGTCCGCCAGGATCACGTCCAGCGCAAGCACTGAGTCGCGGGTGACGCCGTACTTTGCGCACCGGAGTCCGCCGGCGTTCGTCGCCACGTTTCCGCCGATGGTGGAACTGCGGAAACTGGCGGGGTCCGGCGCGTACATCAGTCCATGTTCGGCTGCTGCTTCATTTAGGACGGCGTTGATGACCCCCGGCTCCACCACAGCTGTTTCATCATCCGGGTTCAGCGCAAGGATCCGGTCCATCCGCTCGAGGGAGAGGATGACGCAGTCCTTCGTCGCGTGGGCTCCGCCGGAAACTCCAGTTCCCGCCCCGCGGGGTACGAGTGCCACCTTGGCAGCGGCACAGATTCGCACCACTGCCTGGACATCTTCCACCGACTCCGGAAACACCACGGCCAACGGGAGCTGGTAGTCAAGGATCGGCGCCTGGTCCACCGCATACCGGCTGAGCGTGGTCTCTTCCCGGTCCACCTGACCACTCGCCAGGCTCGCCTCCAGCTCCTCAACTGCCACGCTTCCCACGAAGCCTCCATCCGCCGTCGCACGTTTTCCATCAGTTTATGGGTCTCTTCCCGTAACACTTCTGCAAGCGCTTCCAGTCCTGACCAGCGAAAACGCTAATTTGCGTTGAAACGGGCTCTAAAATAGCGTTGGAAGCGTTTCCATGAAGGTCGCCGACCGCCTAAGCTGGGGCCTATGTCTGTCGAAACTTTGACACCCGCCGCGGGTCCGCTGACCCTGATCCACGCTTCCGACAACCAGCCGGGCTGGTGGCGGTCTGCCGTGATCTACCAGGTGTACCCCCGCTCCTTCCGAGACCTCAATGGCGACGGCGTGGGCGACCTCGCAGGCATCACCGAGGAGCTCCCCCACCTGGCGGACCTTGGTGTGGATGCCGTGTGGCTGTCCCCCTTCTACCGGTCTCCACAGCGCGACGCCGGGTACGACGTCAGCGACTACTGCGACGTGGACCCGATCTTCGGCACCCTGGGGCATTTCGACGTGATGATGGCCGAATCCCACCGGCTGGGCCTGCGGGTGATCGTGGACCTCGTTCCCAACCACTGCTCCAACCAGCACGCGCTGTTCCAGGCAGCCTTGGCTGCGCCTGCGGGCAGCCCCGAGCGGGACATGTTTATCTTCCGGGACGGCACCGGCCCCGAGGGACACGAGCCGCCCAACAACTGGCAGTCCCACTTCGGCGGCCCCGCCTGGACCCGGGTGACCGGTCCCGACGGCCAGCCGGACCAGTGGTACCTCCACCTCTTCGATTCCTCCCAGCCGGACTTCAACTGGGACAACCCTGCCGTGCACAGCGAGTTCGAACGGATCCTGCGGTTCTGGCTGGACCGCGGTGTTTCCGGTTTCCGGGTGGATGTTGCGCACGCGCTGGTCAAGGCGCCCGGTCTTCCCGCCTGGGGCGGACGGCCCGACGGCGGAAGCTCAGACGGCTTCCCGGGCCACGAAGCGCCGATGTTCGGGCAGCCGGCCATCCACGACATCTACCGCACGTGGCGTCAGATCCTGGACGGCTACGGTCCTGACCGGATCCTGTGCGCGGAAGCTAGCGTTGACCTTCCCCGCCTGGCGCACTGGGTCAGGCCGGACGAAATGCATCAGGCCTTCAATTTCCCGTACCTGCACGCCGGGCTGGACGTGTACCGGCTGCGTTCGGTGATCACTGACTCCCTTACCGTTCTTGACGGCGTTGGGGCTCCCAGCACCTGGGTGCTTTCCAATCACGACGTCGTCCGGCACGCCAGCCGCTTCGGGTACAACGGGCAGGGGCCGCGCGACGGCGACGGCATCGGCCCTGCGGATCCGCAGCCGGATATCGCACTGGGACGGCAGCGCGCTGCCGCCGCATCGCTGTTTATGCTCGGGCTGCCCGGCGCGGCGTATGTCTACCAGGGTGAAGAGCTCGGTCTGCCCGACGGCGTCGACATTCCGGAACACCTCCGCCAGGACCCCACGTTCGCCCGTACCGGCGGGGAACGGCTGGGACGGGACGGCTGCCGCGTTCCGCTGCCGTGGCGGGCCGGCGAGCCCCACCTTGGCTTCGGCCACGGTGAGGACCCCTGGCTGCCCCTTCCTGCTTCGTTTGGGGACTTGGCGCGGGACGTACAGGCCGGGTCACCGTCGTCGCACCTTGCTCTTTACCGGAACATGCTGGCGGTGCGCCGCGAGCTGGACCTGGGGCGGGGATCCCTGGCCTGGGCCGAGGATTGGTGCACCGGCTCATCCTTGGGGTATGTCAACGGCACTACGCTGGTGCTTATGAACCTCAACCACGAACCGCTGGAAATGCCTGCCGGACAGGTCCTGGTCCGGAGCATTCCGTCCGGGCCGGAAGGCCTGCTGGCGTCCGGCGAGACCGCCTGGATCAGCCTCACTTCCGCTCCCTGAGTATGGCGGGTATCAAGGACGTCGCCGACAGGGCAGGGCTGTCCATTGCCACCGTCTCGCGGGCGTTGAGCGGCAAGCCCAATGTCTCTGCGAAGAGCCGGAAACTGGCGATGGAGGCGGCCGGGCAACTGGGGTTCGTCCCGTCCTATCACGCGGCCAGCCTTGCCTCCGGCCGGAACCACAACATCGGCCTGGTGGTCCCGTCCATTCACCGGTGGTACTTCTCCTCAGTGCTCGAAGGCGTCTCCGAGACCCTGCTGGATGCCGGCTACGACCTCACTCTGTACAACGTGGGCGACCAACCCGAGCGCCGGCACAGTGTGCTCAACGATTTCCTGCTCAGGAAGCGCCTGGATGCGGTCATTGCGGTAGCGCTGGTGCTGACGGACGCCGAAATCCAGCAACTGTTGGCTGTGCACCGCCCCATTGTGGGTATCGGTGGCACCTTGCCGGGGGCTTCCACCATCAGGATCGACGACGAACGGCTGGCGTGGATGGCCACTGACCATTTGATCCGGCTTGGCCACACCAGGATAGGCCATGTCACCGGCGACGCAGCGCTGAACCAGGACTTCAAGCTGCCCGGC
Organism: Pseudarthrobacter sp. B4EP4b; assembly: GCF_006680095.1. Classification (NCBI taxonomy): domain Bacteria; kingdom Bacillati; phylum Actinomycetota; class Actinomycetes; order Micrococcales; family Micrococcaceae; genus Pseudarthrobacter; species Pseudarthrobacter sp. B4EP4b. The sequence continues at coordinate 10,315 of NZ_VHIJ01000059.1, forward strand.
ATCCGCCAGGGCGGATACCAAAAGGCAATGGCGGCAGCTGGCTTGGAAGTCCGGCCGGAGTGGCAGATCACCGCTGACTTCACTGTCCAGGGCGCCTACGCGGCGGCACGCCGGCTGCTGGGCGGTGCCACGGATCGGCCCACGGCGATTTTTGCAGCTTCCGACGAAATGGCGGTGGGCACCATTCTCGCTGCCCGGGACTTTGGATTGCAGGTTCCGCGGGATCTTTCAGTAGTTGGGATGGACGGCCACGAGCTGGGCGAGACGTTCGGTCTGACCACCGTGGACCAGGATCCCCGCAGGCAAGGAGTCCTGGCGGCCGCCACTGCACTGCAATTGCTTGAGGTTGGACCGAATGGTGCCAGTGATGGATCAGTGCCAGCTGATCAGGAGTTTCCAACCGAGTTCGTCATCAGGACGAGCACAGCTGTGCCCCCGGCCGGCCCTTAGCGGTCCTGGTTCCCGCTGGTGTCATTGGCGTCTTCTTCCGGAGCGCCCATAAAGCGGGCATACCTGGCCAGGATGTCCGGCCACGCCTCCACGTACCGTTGACGCTCGGCGGCGGGATCCTCGGCGCCTTCCCAGCCTTCGTGGAACACCCGCACCTCGGTGCCCTCCCCTACCGCGCGGAAAGCCACCCGAAGCTCCGTGGACCAGAGCGCTGTGGATCCCGGGTGCCAGGAGGCATGGAAGGACAGTGGCGGCTGCCAATCGTCGAGGGTTCCCCAGATGCTGGTCCGGCCGTCGTCAGCCGTTTCGAGGATGAGGTTCTCCTCAAACTCAACGTAGGACGCTGCACCGTAGACGCCGAATGATTCCAACGGCCACCAGAGGTGCGTTTGGTCGGTAAAGCCGGCGAAGGCGTGGGCCACGGTGCCCGGAACGGTGATGGTGTTGAGCACCGGTTCCAGGAGCTCGAGGGCCGGCTGATTATCGCTTCCAAGCGGCTCGGCGCCGTGGCTAAAGAGGCTGTTCATGGTGCCCCACTCTACCCGTCCAGCCCTCCCCCGGAACGCTCTCTCACTTGATGCGCCTTTTCGAGTGACGCTCTCTCACTTGATGCGGGTTTTCGAGTGACGCTCTATCACTTGATGCGGATTTTCGGGTGACGCTCTACCACCTGACGCGGGTTTTGGAGGGACGCTCAATCACTTGACGCGGCCGATGGCCCGACGGGGTCTTACCTGGGCCGAAAACCACATCAAATGAGAGAACGTTGGGGCTGACAGCACATCAAGTGAGAGAGGATTCGTGGAAAACCCGCGTTAGGTGAGAGAGGATTCGTGGGAAGGCCGCGTTAGGTGAGAGAGGGATCGGCTATTTGGCACGTTGAGTGAGAGATGGTTTGGGTGGTTAAAGCACAGTAGGGCCCTGACGTCTCTTGTCAGGGCCCTACTGTTTAATTTATGTCCGGCGGTGACCTACTCTCCCACACCCTCCCGGGTGCAGTACCATCGGCGCTGTGGGTCTTAGCTTCCGGGTTCGGAATGGGACCGGGCGTTTCCCCCACGCTATGACCGCCGTAACCCTTGCTCCTCACCCCGGTGATGATGCTTGGGGGTGGGAAAACTGTGGTTACAACATTGTGGTGTTGTTATTGTGTTGTGTTTTTGTTCCCTGGACAACGTTTGGTTTGTTGTTTGGGAACCACATAGTGGACGCAAGCGTATCTTGTTTATCTTTTTACCCTGCTTCATGGTGTGAACGTCTTTTGAATCCGTTCACGAAGAGGGTGTGTGGTGTAAGTTATCGGCCTATTAGTACCGGTCAGCTTCACGAGTCGTTAGTCCTCGCTTCCACATCCGGCCTATCAACCCAGTGGTCTGGCTGGGGGCCTCTCACACACAAGGTGTATGGAAATCTCATCTTGAAGCGAGCTTCCCGCTTAGATGCTTTCAGCGGTTATCCCAT
>NZ_VHIJ01000006.1:0-24789 GCF_006680095.1 Pseudarthrobacter sp. B4EP4b
GGCCTGAACACCATCGACGACGGGAAGAAGAAGATACAGAAAGACATGGTCCGCACGATCCACGGCACATCCCCGCCGCGGCCCACTTCGGCTGGCTTTCCCGCCCCGCCCCCTGTCATCCTGCTCATGGGTGCGGCTCCAACATCCTGTGGTCAAACTCGTGTACGGCCGGACCTTTGCAGACATCTTCTATTGTTTTGGCGACCATTTCTGCCGTCACGTTCCAACCGCTGCCCCCGGACGCGGTCAGGAGCCGGGCCCGGTCTTCAATGTCTGGATTGGTGACGGCAGCGGAAAGAGCCCTTGCTATCGCCGAAGGGTTCGGTTTAGTCCAAATTGCATACGGTGCGTACAGATCCGCACGGGCGAACGGGTGGTCATTGAGGACGGGAACATTTCCTGCCGCCATCATCTCCGCGGCAACGAGGCTGATATTGGTGAAGGAAAATGTGAGGCTGGCAATGGTCCGGTTGTAGAGGACGTTCAGGTCCCGCGGGCTCATGGACCCATGGTTTGTGACCGGAATCGACCAGCTGGACAACCGGTCGCCGAAAACGTGGATTTCCTGTTCCGGATGGTCGTCGTGGAACTTCTCCAAGGCCAGTTTGGCCAGTAAGTAGCCCCGCCGGTCCACTGCGCGCTTGGCGTAGTACACAATGCCGGAGCGAGCTGGGGTGGCAGCGTCCCGAGGCAACAGGCGGTATTCAACATTGTCGTGGGCGAAGGGCACAACGACGTCGGGCCCAAGACCGGTTTCGATGCGCAGCCTGGATGCAACCATCTCTCCCAGCGCAATATTGGTGAAGCCGAACCGGTACGTGTCTTCTGCTAGTGCGTACAGAGCTCCCCGCGGGTAGAAGTAGGGCTCGAAGTCCTGGATGAAGTAGAACTTGCTTGCCGTCTCCGGTGCCCGCGTCGCCACGACGTGCGCCGTACCCCACGAACTGGCGACGACGGCGTCCATGGCCTCCATGCCCATGGTGGCGCTGCGGATCTCTGCCTTGAGATTCTTCCAGTGCCGCCGGATGACTTCTTCATGCCGGGCGACATCGTCGGAGTTCTTGTCGTAGAGGAACAGCGTGCATTCATGGCCACGCTCTTCGGCCATTTCGACCATGCGGAATAATGTGGTGTGGCCCCCCGAACCGCCGGCCGGTGGAGTGCACACCCAGCCAATTCGCAAGCTCGACTTCCGTGCCATCCCGCTCACTGACGGGTGCAGGGAAGCGGAGTCGGCGAGGTCTTCGTTCCGGACAGGCAGTTCGGCAGCGGCGAGATCGACGTACGCGCTGATCTTGTTGACGAGCCGGTATGCCACGGCCGTGGTCACGCCCTTAGTCCCCTGCGTCCGCATCAGCCGGCGAATACCGCTCAGGCGATGAAGTATCGAAGTCATCGAGTACCTCCACTCATGCTTCGGTTTCGCGATTCCGTATATTCCTGCAGGGCTTTCGCCCGTACCTCGTACGGGGTACCTGACTTGGCAGAAATCATCACCGCCTGCACTGTGCCGGCGGTGCTGTTTAATAGCGCAGAAACCTCGGAAGGCCGCAGCGGCGTCTCGGCTGAGTAGAGGACACTGTTCATTGAGGACGTCGTTGCGGGGGAACCGCCAAGGACGCCATCCACGTAGGCGCCGTAGAGCATCATTTCCGAGAATTGAAGCCTGGAGGCGATTGCTGACTGCCAGGGTGTTCCGGTGACGTCCTCGACGCGCCGCAGCATGGCCCGGACCGTTTCCGGCTTCCAGGCGCAGGGCCAGCAGATGTAGTCTGTAAGGTCCTCAGGGCCCGGCCGGTCGAGGCCCAGCAGCGCGTGTGCCGACTCCAGCCATTGCCGGTGCCCGGGCAGCCCCGGATGGACAGCACCCGGCTGGCGGTAGAGCGCCAACCTGCCTTCCTGCTGAAAAGACTTCAGATCGGTCGGAGAGACAAAGACCATGTCCGAATCCACCAGCAAGACGGCTTCCGCCTCCAGGGCTGCCGCGACTGAGAGCTTGATGAGCTGCTGCGTAATCCAGCCGCGCACGGGCGGCCAGGGCCGCCGATTGTTGATCCACATATTGAGCAACGGAAGCCGGCGGATCGTGGCCGGCAGGAACTCGCTATAGTCGTGGATGATCGTCCGGTCGTTGGCCAGCATGCGAAAGACCGGGAGGTCCTGTCTGGGTACGACGATGTGGTGTTGTACGTCCGGCGGCATCCACCGAAGAACGGAGCGGTTCAGGTCGCGGCAAAGTTCACTGTCGGGGGCATAGCTGGGAGTTACCACGGCGAGGCCACGCATTTCAGATTCCATATCTCCTCCACTGTTGCCACCGCAGCCGGGGACCGAAGTCACGCTGGATGGATCCCCGCCATGCGGCCACCGCGTTGGCCAGGCTCCGTCCCTTGACGGACCCGGAACTGTGCAAGTAGTCCTGGTAGGCCGCCGAGGAGGCAGCCTGCGGGTGAGTTTCCAGGGCAAAGGAGACGGCTTTGTTGATGTCGACGGCGGATGCGCCACCCGCTTCGCAGGCTGCGGCTGACCACTCGAGGGCTTCCGCAGCCATCCGACGTTTCACGGCCTCATCCAGCTGGTTCCTCCGGGCCTCGGGTAATACGCTTCCCGAGAAGAAGGAGTCGTAGGCCTTGCGGCGTTCTTCCAGGTCCGCCTGCAGCGTGCCGTACCCCGTGGCCATCATGCTGGCGGGATGCACCCGGCGGTAAGCCTGGTCGACGCCGTTCACCCGCCCGACTGCTGCCACATCTGCGATCCGGAGCCACATTTCGAGATCGCCTGAATGCGGCAGCTCCGGCCGGTAGTACCCCACCTCGTGCTGAACGGAAGTCCTCACCACGGCTTCCGGGCTGCTGATGATACTTAGCCCGCGCCTGCATTGGGCGGCGATCCAGCGCTCACCCTGCCAGACTGACCAGTTCCTCAGCCGTCCCGTTTCACGAGCCGGCGCAGATTCGAAGTTTTGTGGGTGTCCGTAAACAAGCCCAACCGAAGGAAAGGCGTTCATCAGGGAGGTGGCCCGGGCCAACGACCCCGGTGCGAGCATGTCGTCAGCTGACAACAGCACCACGAAGTCGGAATCGGCGGCTGAGAGACCCTCGTTGTAGGTTGCAATATGTCCCCGGTTGGCGGCGTGAAGAGTCGCCTGAACGCGGCCGTCCCGGTCTGCGATCGCGGCGGCGACCTTGCCGCTGCCGTCCGTTGATGCGTCATCGAGAATGTGCACCCGGACGAAAACGCCTTGCTGGGACAGGACGCTCGCCACGCAGGCTTCGAGATACCGGCCATAGTTGTAGCAGGGTACGACGACAAGGACCTGGGGCTGGCGGTCGCCGGTGCCCTGCCGCACGCGCCTAAACATTGGTTATGCCTTCCGCGCCGCTTCGTGAGGCATTGGCGTGCTCGGGCCCAAGACCCAGTGCCTCAGTCATCCGGCTGGCGACATGGGTCCACGACGATGCCGTCGCGCTGTTCGCTGCTGCGGCACCGCCCTTGGCAGCTGTTGCCGGGTCGGAATACGTGAGCATGGCCGCCACCAGTGCCTGGTGGTCACGGGGCTCTACGATGAGTGCTCCTTCTTTCAACAGGCTACCGGCGCCGCCCCGTGCGGTGGCGATAACGGGCAGGCCTGATGATGCGGCTTCGAGGTAGGCGATCGGTGAGGGATCGAAGCGGCTCGGCAGTACAAAGCAGGTGGCCCGTGCGTAGAGGTCGTCCAGGTGTTGCTGGGCCGCAGCGTCGGTGCGTCGCAGGAAGCCGTGCCCGGTGACCCCGGGGGCATTCAGGACCGGATGGTTGCCGGCGATGTCCAGCGTTGCTTCCGGGTGCCTGCGCCGGACCTCCCGGAACGCCGCCAGCACTGCGTCGCCATTTTTGCGCTGCCAATCGACGCCGACGAACAGGAACCTGGGTACTGACCAGTCCCGCACCACGCCGGGTCCGGCGCGGCGTGGCCTGTGCCCCATGCCGACAACAGCGACACGGTGAGAGGCAATGCCGTAGTCCTCCACAAAAGACCTCGCAGCCCATTCGGTGCTGACGCAGCACACATGGGCGGCACGGCTTGACCGTTCCTGCCGCTCAAGCCACCGGGCAACGTGCCGCGCGGGGAAGCGCGACTGGCTGATGTCGGAGAAGGGGTCCCCGTACATCTGGAGGAGGGTGCCGTCGTCGTAGGTCGCGGCCGGAAGGCCGGCCGGGAGGACGCTGCCAAGATCGTACATTTCTGTCCCCATGGCCACTACAGCGTCCAGGGACCCGGCCGCGGCGAGGCTGGTTTGCAGGGCGCTGCTCCTGGCCCACTGCCGGATCTGCATGCGGTCGGCAACGGCGCCGCGCCGGCCGGTGGCGCGCGACAGGAGCGCCACGGCCTCGTGCAGCCCCCGGGGTACTTTGGCGCCCAGCGGTACGACGTCGGCACCAATGGCCGTGAATCCCGATGCGAGTCCGTGGGGCGTGCCGGACCAGTTCTCGGGGGCAAGCGGCTCCGGGACGGGGTAGATGATGCCGATTCTCATTCTGCGCTCCTCTTATGACCGCGCGTACGGGACCGAAAGGGGCTTCGGGCTTTGATGAAACGGGGAAGGAGGGCGGCGGGGACCAGCCTGGAAATGTCCTGCCGGTTCAGGAATGTGTAGAGGCACAGGCCGATGAGGCCCCCGATGAGGAGCTTGAGCAGCGGGTTCATCAAGGCCAGGGTGGCCGTCCAGGCGGTCAGGGCCGTCAGCGCAGCCGTCAGGGCGGGTATGAACAACGCCGAGAGGAGGGCAGGAATCCGCAGGTCGGTGGAGCGCCGCAGGGCATTGACGTATACCGGAGATGTAACGGCCACTACAACGATGACGTGAGCGGTTGCGGCACCGACGATGCCGCCGAGGTTGATGCCCGCAACGAGGCCCGGCAGGAGTGCAGCGAGGGCGCAGACCTGGACTGCGAGGAGCACACCCGTGCGGCCCGTGGCGATAATGACGTTGGCCAGAAAAAGTCCGACGACCGACAAAGCACCGTAAACCGAGAGGACTGACAGCACGGCTGCCGCGCCGAGCCATGCGGGCCCGTAAATGGTTTCCACCAGTGCATTGGAGAACACGCATAGGAACGCGGCGAGCGGGAACGCGACGAGCGCAACGGTCCGAAGCCCCAGTTTAACTGCCTGCGCTACATCACCGCCGTCCCGGAGGACCGTGGAAATGGCGGGAAGGACCAGGCCATTCAGCATTGAACCGATCACAGCAGTGGGCCACATGGCCACGCTGAAGGCGAGGAAGTAGATGCCCAGTTCCGTGGCGGTCAACATCCGGCCGATGAAGATGTAGTCGGCATTGAGCAGCACCTGGCTGAGGAGGTTGGCGCCCGCAAGCGGCAGTCCAAAGCGGAGCAGTGGTTTGACCACAGCCGGGTCCAGTCTGGGAATCACTGGCCGGCCCGTTGCCCCGACCATGATGGCGCCCATGATCACCTGGCCGACCACCCGGGACCAGGCGAACGCCTCGGGACCGCTGCCTTGCAAGGCCAGGAGAACCAGTGTGGCACTGCCTGGAACGAAGGAGATGGCGGACGCCCAAAAGATCACATTCTGCCGGAAGCTTCGCTGCAGCAGGGCGCCTGGGACCGCAAATGGGCCGATCAGCGCGATACCCAACGCAAGAATCTTCATCGACGGGCCAGCTTCTGAACTGCCGAGCAGGCTAGCGATATCGTCTGCGAAAACGAACATCGGAACGGCCATCGACAGGCTGGTAATGATTGAGACCATGGCCACCGTGGGCGCGATCCGACCAACATCGAGGTCTGAGCGGGCAATTGCAGATGCTGTGCCGAGTTCAGCGACGCTGACAACCACTGTATGTATGGTCACGGCCAGAGTGAAGATGCCCAGCTCGTCAGGTGAGACGATCCTCGCCACGACAGCCATGAGTGCGATGTTGCTCAGACGGAGCAGCACGGTACTGCCTGCGGCCCATAATGCCCCACGCTTTATGTCTGAACCCAAGGCTGCCGCTGCAGTTTCCGGTGCGATCCGTTCGCGGGGGAGCACATCCCGCGCCGTTGCCTTTTGAGCCGGGGCCATTAGCCGCCGCCCATAGCCAGGGCCAAGGACTCCACAACCCGCTCCTGCTGCTCTACGGTGATATGCGGGTAGAGCGGCAGCGACAGAATCTGTCCCGCAGCCGCCTCGGCCACGGGGATCGAACCAAAGCCACAACCATCGGAGCCGTAGGCTCCGCTGAGGTGCACCGGCACCGGATAATGGACTCCAGCCTGGATCCCCGCGGCGTGAAGGGCTGCCAGGACTGCGTCACGGTCAGGAACCCGCACCACATACAGGTGCCACACATCCACATTCCCGGGTGCCTCACGGGGGACAACAACACCGGGAGCATCGGCAAGCAGTTCCGTGTATCGTTCAGCTGCCGCCCGCCGCAGGAGATTCCAGGACTCCAGGCGGGCCAGCTTCGCTTTAAGCACCACCGCCTGGACGGTGTCGAGCCGCGAGTTCATGCCAACAGCATCATGACGGTACTTTTCCGAACTGCCGTGGGCGCCCAGCATCCGAACCCGGGCGGCAACGGAAGAATCGTCTGTCAGGACCGCACCGGCGTCACCGGCCGCCCCAAGGTTCTTCCCGGGGTAGAAACTCGTGCCCGCAGCAAGCCCAAATGTCCCGGCAGCCTTTCCATACCGCGTCGCTCCCTGGGACTGGGCGGCGTCTTCAACAATCACTGCCCCGCAAGCCTCGGCGATCGGAACCAACTGCTCAACAAATGCCGTCTGCCCAAAGAGGTGGACTGGAACAATGGCCTGCGTCCGGGAGGTGACGGCAGCCGCGACAGCAGACGGAGAAATCAGCAAATACTCCGGGTCCACATCCACAGGAACGGGCACCGCCCCGATCCTGCTGACGGCCTCCCCGGTAGCGATAAAGGTATTGGCCGGAAGAATGACCTCCCCGCCAGGGGTTACGCCTCCAGCCCGCAGGGCCAACTCCAAAGCATCGGTCCCGTTGGCAACGCCAACGCAGTGCCGCGCCCCAAGAAAGGACGCATACGCCTCCTCGAACTGCCCGACGGCGGGACCCCCTATGAAGGACGCCCCCTTTAATACGTCTGCCAGTTCCGCCATGACCTCTTCATGGACTTCCGCCTGCTGCGCGGCAAGATCCACCAGCGGCACAGGCCCAACAGCGAACCGGACATCAACTTCGGCACTCACCGGACACCCCCAAAACTAAAACTTTCCCGATCAATCTCGTGGGCCGGCACACCCACCCAGGTCTCGCCGTCGGGCACGTTGCTGAGCACCGCAGCACCCATGCCCACCGTGGCGTAAGCACCCACCGAGGTCCGCTCGCGGACGCTCGCATTCATGCCGAGGTACGCTGCCCGGCCGATCCGGACTCCGCCGCCCAACGACACTCCGGCAGCAAACGTGGCAAAGTCAGCCACGTCGTCGTCGTGCGTGAAGGTCACGGACGGCATGGCCACCACGTGGGCCCCCAAGGTGACCGCCGCGGTCATTGTCACGTTGCGCAGCAGGATGCTCCCCCGTCCGATCCGGCACCCCTCGGGGTACTGCACTGTTGGGTCCACTGCGGTGGCATACCGGGCCTCGTTCAGCCCCATCGCCGTGAGCCGCTCCACCACAGCCTCCCGTGACTTCCCCGAGCCAATGCACACCAGGATCAACGCGTGGGTGTACCTTCCGGCGTCGTCAATCGTCCCCAGCACGGGGGCGCCGTCCACTGTTACGCCAGCCATTTCCTTGTCGTCATCCAGCAGGCCCACCACGTCGTACTGCCCGCTGGCCCGCACCATCGCCAGGACTTCACGGGCCAGTCCGCTGGCGGCAATCAGGATCAGCTCGCTCATGTGGCCACGCCTGTGGCGGCGCCGCGGATGGTGCTGATGATCCTGCTGAGGCTTTCGTCGTCGAGTTCGTGGAAGACCGGCAGGATCAGGGTCCTGTCGTTGAGCCGTTCCGTGTGCTCCAGCAGGGAATTGCCGGTATCCCGCCAGCGGTACGCCGGTTGCCGGTGCGCCGCCATGATGCCCCTCCGGGCAGAGATGCCGGCCTCCGCCAGACGGGCCAGCAGGCCCTCGCGGGTAGTGCCGAAGCCGGGCAAAACCTCCACCCACAGGGACTGGAAGTTGCTGGTCCCATACGGCGGGTCGGACACCAGCCGTAGCCCACGCAACCCGGCGAGTCCGGCAACGTACCGCGCCGCGATATCACGGCGGCGCTGCACCACCTCAGGCAGCCGCCCCAACTGCACAATGCCGACGGCGGCCTGCAGGTCCGTCATCCGGTAGTTGAACCCCACCTCCAGGTAGACCTCCGGCGGGGCGAGCACCGATCCATGCCGGTCCGCGGCGGACACACTCATCGAGTGCTCGCGGAGCGCGCGCGCCCGCGCGGCCCAGTCGGCGCGGTTGGTGGTCAGCATTCCGCCTTCACCGGTGGTGAGGATCTTGCGCGGATGGAAGGACCACACCGCCACGTCCGCCCTGGCGCCTACCGGCCGGCCCTTGTAGGTGGATCCAACGGCGCAGGCAGCGTCTTCGATAACGGTGATTTCATGCCGGTCACACAGTTTGCGGATCGGATCCATGTCCAGCGGCACACCACCCTGGTCCACCACGATCACCGCCCGGGTATCAAGGGTCAGGGCCGCGTGGATGGTCTCCGCAGTCACGTTCCCGGTGGCAGGATCCACGTCGCAGAACACGGGGCGGGCCCCCACATAGGTGACCGCGTTCGCCGTCGCGATAAAGGACAGCGACGGTACCACCACGTCGTCGCCCGGGCCGATGCCCGCCACCACCAGCGCCAGGTGCAGTGCCGTAGTGCAGTTGGAGGTGGCGACGGCGTGTCGCACCACCTGCGCGGCGGCGAACGCTGTTTCGAACTCCCTAACCTTCGGCCCCTGGGCCACCCAGCCCGACGCAACCACTTCCGCCAGCGCCTGGGCTTCTTCTTCCCCAAGCCAGGGCTTCATGACGTTGATCCGGGCAAGGACCGCTTCCGTGCTCATTTGGCACCGACTTTCCGTGTCGCCGCGATCTCGTCCCGGAGCGGCTTCCACCAGGTGACGAGCTCCCGCAGTCCTTCGTCGAGGTCCACTTCGGCCTTGAACCCCAGGTCGCGGGCAGCCGCCGAGGTATCCGCCAGGCGCCGGACCACCCCATTGACCTGCCGCGCCTGCCCGTGTTCCACCGCCAGCTCCGAGCCCATGACGCGCAGCAGCGCCTCCGCCATCTCCAGCAGGCTCGTCTCGGTTCCGCTGGCGATGTTGTAGATTCCCTCCCGGACACCGCTGGCGGCCGCAAGGACATTCGCCCGCGCCACATCGGCTGTATACACGAAGTCCATCGTCTGCTGCCCGTCCCCAAAGACCAGCGGCGGCCGGCCGTCCATGATCCGCTCCATCCAGCGCACCAGGACTTCGGTGTAGAGCCCGTGGACATCCATCCGCGGGCCATAGACGTTGAAGTAGCGGAGCATCACAAAATCCAGCCCGGTCATCGCGTGGAAACTGCGGGCCATCCCCTCGTTGAAGGATTTGGCGGCCCCATAGAACGTGTCGTTATTGGCGTGGTGGTGGCTTTCACGGGTGGGGAATTCCTCCGCCATCCCATACACCGAGGCACTCGACGCAGCCACGAGCTTGTCCACCTTGTGCTCGGCCGCGGCCTCAAGGATGTTGAAGGTCCCGTCCACCATGACCTCCAGCGCCAGCCGCGGTTCCTCCGCGCACTGCGTGATCCGGATGGCCGCCTGGTGGAACACCAGGTCCTTGCCCCTGGTCAGGTCATGGACCAGGTCGCGGTCCCCGATGTCCCCGTGCACCAGCTCCACCTGCCCGCTGGCCAGGGCTCCGGCCAGGTTGTCGAGGCGCCCGCGGACCAGGTTGTCCAGGACCTCCACACGGCTTACACCCGCTTCTAGCAGCGCATCCACGAGCGTGGAACCGATGGTTCCCGCTCCGCCGGTCACCAGGACGGTGGCCCCTTCCAGCCGGCTCACCGTGCACGCTCCAGTTCGACGCCGGAGGCTGCTTCTGTGGCGCCGGTACCTTCCACCGGGGAGGCCTGGCCGTCCAGGCTCAGGCTGCGGGTCACCGCTTCGAGGACGGAAAGGACCCGCAGGCCCGACGCCCCGCCGGTCCGAGCCTCCTGGCCGTTGCGGATGCAGAAGGCCAGTTCGGCCACCACCTGCCCCAGCGCCTCACGCTCAGGCAGTGCAGGGGACCAGGTGTCCCCGAGCCGGTAGGACACGGCGTCGGACGCCTTCTCGCCGGCCGACTTCGGCTGCCGGTCCAGGCTGACGCCCCGGTCGTACACGCTGAGCCGCTGCTGCGGATTCAGGTCATCCCACACGAGGGTCCTGAGGGATCCTCCGATCACCATCTGTCGGATCTTGGTGGGACTGAGCCAGTTCACGTGGACGTGGGCCGTGGCATCGTTGGGGAGCCTGAAGTTCAGGTGCCCCACGCAGTCCCGCCCGGTTCCCAGCGGGTCGGCGCCGAAGGCCGAGACTTCCGCCGGGTTCAGCCCGCCGGGGAGGACAAAATCCAGGATGGACAGGTCGTGCGGCGCCAGGTCCCAGAACACGTTCACGTCGGGCTGCACCAGCCCCAGGTTGATCCGGGTGGAATCCACGAACAGGATTTCGCCCAAGGACCCGGCCTGCACCAGCTCCTGCATCTTCAACACGGCCGGCGTGTAGCAGTAGGTGTGGTCCGCCATCAGCACCAGACCCCGTGCCTTGGCTTCGGACACCATTTCCAACCCATGCGCCCGGCTGTCCGCCAGCGGTTTTTCCACCAGGACGTGCTTCCCGGCACGCAGTGCTGTCATCACGGTGCCGTGGTGGGTGCGCGCCGGCGTGGCAATGGCCACGGCGTCCACATCAAAGGTGTCCAGCAGCTCATCAAGGGACTCGACCACCGGGATTTCCCCCAGCGTGGCGGCCAGCTTGCGGGCCCGTTCGATATCCAGGTCGCAGATGGCTGCCAGGTCCCAGTCGGGGCTTGCCTGCAGGTTGCGGGCCAGGTTCGGGCCCCAGTATCCGGCTCCGACGACGGCGATCCTGAGTTTTCGGGCAGGCTGGCGGTGGGTGAGGGTGTGGAACGGATTGGGGAATGTCCTCATGTCACTTTCTTTCGGGCAGGGGTTGTTAGTAGGCGCCGGACGGCTGGATGACTGCGCGGAAGGTCCGCCACAGGATCAGCAGGTCGCCGGCGATGGACCAGTTTTCGACGTAGTAGAGATCCAGCCGGACGGCTTCATCCCAGGAGAGGTCGGAGCGGCCGTTGATCTGCCACAGCCCCGTGATTCCGGGTTTGATCAGCAGCCGGCGGCGGGTGTGGCGCTCGTAGGCACTCACTTCGCGGTCCAGCGGCGGCCGCGGACCCACCATGCTCATATGGCCCGCCACCACGTTCCAGAGTTGCGGGAGCTCGTCGAGCGAGTACTTGCGCATCCAGCGCCCGCACCGCGTCACCCGCGGGTCATTCTTCATCTTGAAGAGGACACCTGCGCCCTGGTTCTGTGCGTTCAGCTCCGCCAGGCGTGCTTCGGCGTCCACCACCATGGACCGGAACTTCACCATTCCAAAGACACCGCCGTTCTTGCCGATCCGGTCTTGGCGGAAGAACACCGGGCCGGGGCTGTCCAGGCGCACGATCAGGGCAAGGACCAGCAGCAGCGGCGACAACACCAGGGCAGCGGCGAGGGCCATGGCCACATCCATGACCCGCTTCAGTACATGCTTGGCACCGCTGTACTGCGGAATATCCACATGCATCAAAGGCAGGCCTTCTACCGGCCGCCAGTGGATCCGGGGCCCCGCAACGTTGGTCAGGGTGGCCGCCAGGACCATCTCCGCGGAGCATTCTTCAAGCTTCCAGCCGAGTTCACGGATGAACTGGTTGCCGCCGGGAAGCGGTCCCGCCACGATCACCGAATCGGCTTCCACCAGGCGGACAGTGCGGGCGATGTCGTCCGTGGAGGACAGGACCGGCACCTGGGCGGCGTCCACGCTGAGGCTGGTGCCGCGGCGGGCACCCGGGAGGCAGACGCCAAGGATGTGGTAGACAGGTCCGGACTTCCGCGCGACCTGCCGGACAACGTACCTGACGTCTTCCGGATCGCCCACAACGACTGCCCGCGAGAGGTGGCGTCCCTTCGCCTTCTCAGCCGAGAGCCGCCGTCGGAAGAGCCAGCGGTTGGCGGTCAGGGACACCAGGCCCAGCGGGAGGGACGCGGTGACGAAGGCCGCGGCGCCGTGGACGGAGAAAACCACTGCGGCGATGGCGAGCAGCCCGAAAATGCGCAGGCTTGCCGATGCGACGCGCTTGTATTCATCGGCCCCCACTCCCAGCACCTTCGCGTCGCGGGTGCGGTAGATCTCCAAAGCCGAGGGCCACAAAAGGGCGACGGCGGCAGCGGTGACCAGGGTGCCGCCGTCGCCGGGTTCTCCGGAACCAAGCCCGACACTGGAGAGCTGGTAGCCGGCGAATACGGCGCCCAGGACCAGGAGAGAGTCGGTGGTGCGGAGGAAGTTGATGTGCCGGGCGAGCCACGAGGCGGTGGCCTTGCGAGCAGGAACGAGGGGTGCCGATGCTGTGCTCACTGATGCTGCCGGGGATAAGCGTGTAGGTGCTGGAGCGCCCGTTGGCGGCAGCAGGAACCGGGTTCCTGCGGTTTCCGCCGCCGCCAACGGCGCTGTCGACATCCGCTGTGCAGCAGCGGGTGCGACAGGCCAGTTGAAGGCAGTGCCCCGGGTCTTGGCCACTGGTATCTCTGCCATGATGTCCCCTTCCCGGCGTATCCGCCTTGTGTTCTGGCCGTGAAGCAAAACTAGGGTCAGAACAGCTGCCGTGGCGGGGATTGGAAGGGCTGTTGTGGATGCAGCGGACGCACAGTGTGGAAAATGCGGGTACCTGCAGAAGCCGGAATGGGCCCTAAAGTACGGGCAATACGTACGGCTCGCGGGCCGCACTGTCCTTGCCGGCGGCAAGGGCCGTGAGCTGCGCGCGCGACTCCACTCCGAGCTTGCGGTAGATCGCTGTGAGGCGTACTTCAACGGTCCGGACGGATACGTAGAGTGTGGCCGCGATTTCCTTGTTGCGCATGCCGCGGGCCACCATCTGCGCCAGTGACCGTTCATGGTCGGCAAGCATCAGCATGGCCGGATTGCCCTTGGGCCTGGACGGTTCCACCCGCTCATCCAGCAGCAGCGAGTCAACGTGCTGTGCCCAGGCGTCGGCTCCGGCCTCATCGAACATGACCTTCGCGCGGAGCATCGCATCGCGGGCCTCCCGCAGCCGTCCAAAGGCGCCCAGCCGCTCCGCGTAGCAGAGCAGGGTCCGGGCCCGTTCCTGCAGCGAGTCGTGGCCGTTCCGGCTCTCGAGTGCCTGGCAGAAAAGCTGAAGTGACTGATCCCCGTCGGCGAGCATGGCCCGGCTCCGCGCCACCACCATCATGAGCCACGGCGACCGCAGTCCCACCGACCGGCTTTCGAGCCGGTAGAGCGCCTGGCTGGCCTCACGGTGCCGGCCCAGCCGTACCAGGACCTCCACCAGGTCCGCCTCGCACCGGAGCAGCGTGGGGTTGCCGAATTCCAGGCCCAGCTCGGCCGCACGCGAGAGTTGGGCCAGTGACTCCGCGAGGTTGCCGCGCATCAGGGCGAAGTGGCCCTGGATGGCGGCAAGCTGCGCGGTGATGGACGGGTGGCTTTCCGCTCCGGAGAAGTGCTGGGCGTCCGCTGCATACACCCGCGCCAGCGCCTCATCCCCGAGGGCGTGCGCCCGCCACACCCGGAATACGGACCGCATCCCCCGGTGGTATTTCATCTCCGGTTCGTCGAGTTCCAGGTCTTCAATGAGTTTCACGGCAGTCCTGACGTTGCCGGCGCGGATCTCGTTGTCCACCGCAAGGAAGGCTGCGGTCTCACGCCAGTTGATGTGGCGGGGTTCGGCGGAATTCCGCACCATCGCGAAAGCTTCCTGGGCAAGGCTGTGATGCTCTGCATAGCTCAGGGCGCGGCCGTGCACCAGGAGGCCGGCCACCCAGGCATTCCCCGCCTGATCGTTTTTGCGCTTGAGGTTTTCCGAATTCCCGCCGATCGCTTCCGCCAGCAGTTTGGCCTTCTCGGCCACCGCAAGGCACTCCGCAGAGGCTGCGCCCTGGAACTCTTCGGCGTAGCGGAGCAGCGCGGCGGCATCCTTCAGTTCCCAGCGTTCGGCGAAGTACAGCGCACCGGCGGCCAGCAGTTTGGCCGAGTACGCCGGGTCATGCTGTCCGAACTCCTTGACCAGGCGCAGCACCATATTTGCCCGCACTGAGGAACCTTGAATGAACTCGATCTCGAAGGAAAGCCCGGTCAGCCGAAGGATCAGTGCAGGGTTCCGGGTCACCCGCCGGGCCCAGTCCAGGTAACGCCTGGCGTACACGAATTCGCCGCGGTTGAACAGCAGTTCGGCAACTGTGGTCAGCCGTGCGGCCGTTTCCGCCTCCCATGGATTAATGGTCAGGGCCCGCTCGATGTATTCGACGGCGAAGGCCACTTCCCCCGTCCTGATGAGCTCCACCGCATAGCGGAGGAGGCCAAAGGGCGTTTGCCGCTCCAGTGCAGTAAAGCTCAAGTGCCATCTGCGGGCGTACAGGTCCGAGTCGCTGGCCGCTTCGGCCAGCGCCCGGTGGCTGGCCGTCCGCAGGGCAGGGGTCATTGCCGAGAAGACGTAGCCGCGGAGCAACTGGTCCCTGATCCCCAGGTAGGGGCCTGACCGGCTGATCATGCCGGCGGCCAGGAGCTCATCCACGCCCGCCCAGACGTCACTGTGGACTTTCTCCAAGGTGGTGATCCCGCTCCGGAAGGACAGCGACAAAAGATCAAGGGCCTGCCGCGCCGCCGGCGATAGTCCGCCCAGGATGGCGGCAAATTCGGCTTCGAAGCTGCCCCTGGACGGCAGCGGAACCGGGAGGGCGTACTTTCCCTCCGCCTGGCGTTCCAGCAGGGCGGAGTAAAGTTCGACGGCGGCCAGCGGGTTCCCCTGTGACGCTGCGGCAACTGCGTGTACTGCCGCCGTCGCGGTTTGCCGGGCGGGAATGGCCTCCAGCATACGGACGGTGTCGTTGTAGCCCAGTGCCCGCAGTGGCAGGACGGGCAGGCTGGAGAAAGGGCTGTCCGCTGTGTCTTCACGAAGGCTGGCGAAAACTGCAAGGTCGGTTCCGGCCAGGCGCCGGGCGAGGTAGCCGATGATGGCCTGGCTGCTCGGATCCAGCTGGTCGGCGTCGTCAATCACAACTATGGTGCGGGACGAGGAACGCTGGTGCAGCCCGTTGAGCAGCATGGTGGAAACGGCTGCCACGTCCAGGGCCCCGGAAGTATCGCGGAGAAGTTCATCGGCGATCCTGTTCAGGACCGGATCATCCATGCCGTTCAGGAGGGCCGTAATACCGGACAGCGGCCAGTCCGATTCAGAGACGCTGGCCCGCAGGAACACCGTACGGTAGTCCGAAAGCCGGGGGATCTCGCCCAGCAGCGCTGACTTGCCCATGCCGTGTGAACCCACAACGGCCAGGGCGCCTTCCTTGGGACCCCTGATCACCGAAAGGATCCGGCCAAGTTCCTTGCTTCTGCCTAATAACGACATGGGACCCCATCCATAGAAGAAGGAGACCACTTTCTTGCCTAATCGGTTCCAGCATTTGATGCACTGCACCATCCGGTCACGGTGACCGGCGATGCAGCAGACTGTCCGCTCGAAAACGTCCAGCCCGGTACCCAGCCGTGGAGTCAATATAGCCTCACCTCAAAAAGGGGCACTACCAATTAGGCGCTGGATTTCATCAAGATTTCTGAGGTGCCCCACAGAAATCAGCTGGTGCACAGCAGGCGCTGCATGTAGAGACACGCCCGGTCTGGAGGCCGGCGATTTGTGCTGATGCACAGGCTTTGGCGCTTTGCCGGGCGTCTAGGGTGGGAGAAACGTGTGATCAAACGCACCCGATGGTTACCACCCGGCGCGCGGGGCACAGCCCGCTGCCGGCCTTGATCCATCCATTACCCAGAGAACCAAAGGACGGCGCACCATGCCCGCTGACCAGCAATTAGCCAAGTCGCTCAAGCCGCGGCACCTGTCGATGATCGCAATAGCCGGCGTGATTGGCGCCGGTCTGTTCGTCGGCTCCGGTGCCGCCATTCAGCAGGCCGGCCCCGGAATCCTGTTGGCCTACATGGCGGCAGGCGTGGTGGTCATCCTCGTGATGCGCATGCTCGGCGAAATGGCCGCAGCGAACCCCGAGACGGGCTCGTTCTCCACCTATGCGGACAAGGCACTGGGCCGGTGGGCCGGCTTCAGCATCGGCTGGCTTTATGCGTGGTTCTGGATCATCGTGCTCGGCATCGAGGCCACTGCCGGCGCCGCGATCATGCACCGATGGGTTCCCGGCATCGACCAATGGGTCTGGGCCTTGGTCCTGATGGTCCTGCTGACCCTGACCAACTTGGGTTCCGTGAAGTCATATGGCGAATTCGAGTTCTGGTTCGCTTCCATCAAGGTCGCGGCCATCGTGTTGTTCCTGCTGTTCGGCGTGGCCGCCATCCTGGGGCTTGTGCCCGGCGTCCCGGCCCCCGGATTGAGCAACCTCATGGACAACGGCGGGTTCCTGCCTAATGGCCCGGGAGCGGTGCTGGCTGGCATCCTGGTGGTGGTCTTCTCCTTCTTCGGCGCCGAAATCGCCACCATCGCGGCCGGCGAATCCGAAAACCCCGTTGACGCGGTCAAGAAGGCCGTGAAGTCAACCGTCTGGCGCATTCTTGTTTTCTACATCGGGTCCATCGCCATCGTTGTCACCCTGCTGCCGTGGAATGATGCCAGCGTTGCCAAGAGCCCCTACGTGGCCGTGATCGAGCTCTTCGGAATCCCGGGGGCCGGAACCATCATGGACGTTGTGGTCCTTACTTCCGTGCTGTCCTGCCTCAACTCCGGCCTCTACACCGCCAGCCGCATGCTCTTCTCCCTCTCGCGGCGCGGCGACGCCCCCGCAGCATGGACAAAAATTTCCCGGCGCGGGGTGCCAGCAGCGGCGGTGCTCGCATCCACGGTGGTGGGCTTCATCACCGTTGGCCTTAATTACATTGCTCCGGACACCGTGTTCCTGTTCCTGGTCAACACCTCCGGGGCCATAGCCTTGTTTGTGTGGCTGGTCATCGCGTCCTCCCAGCTGGTCCTGCGCAAGCGGATGGGAGCTTCCGCCAAGGACCTGGCGCTGAAGATGTGGCTGTTCCCGTACCTGACCTGGGTGGCGATTGTCAGCATCGTGGCCCTGCTGATCGGGATGGTCATCCTGGAGTCCACCCGCGAGTCCCTGTTCCTGTCGCTGGCCCTGGCCGGCGTGGTGGTGGGCATTGGAGTGTGGCGGTACCGTGGGCGCGGCACCGGGGCGGAAGCAGGCGACGCCGACAGCCGCGACATTCCCGTGGGGGCCGAACCAACGGTTTAAGCGGCACCCCCGGACGGCGGTTTTCCACATAGCGGGCTTCATGCTCCCGCCCGGCCAACCACGGGCATAGCCTTGGAGTCAAGCGCGAATCGCCTATCCGTTCCAAATGCACTAAGATATTGAAGTCTGTGCTGCGTCCTGCTTCCGTTCCTGGCGGCGGGGCACCGCACAGCATCGCAAATGAACCTCCTGTTACGGAAATGCCGTAACCGCTTAGCCCAAAGGAGGTGGGTTCACATATGCGTCCTTACGAATTGATGGTAATCATCGACCCCGAGGTCGAAGAGCGTACCGTTGAGCCGTCGCTTCAGAAGTTCCTGAACGTCATCACCAACGATGGTGGAACCATCGAAAAGGTTGACATCTGGGGCCGTCGCCGGCTGGCTTACGACATCAAGAAGAAGTCCGAAGGTATCTACGCCGTGGTGAACTTCACCGCCAAGCCGGAAACCGCCAAGGAACTTGACCGCCAGCTGTCTCTTAACGAGACCATCATGCGCACCAAGATCACCCGCCCCGAAGAGCAGAAGGTTGTTGCTGAGTAATCTCAGCACCGGTTTTCATTCTTTACCCCGCAGGAAACGCACTCTTCACCCAGGATCGAACAAGGAGGCAGTAGATGGCAGGCGAGACCACCATTACGGTCATCGGTAACCTCACCAATGACCCGGAATTGCGGTTCACACCGTCCGGTTCGGCAGTAGCGAACTTCACCATCGCTTCCACCCCCCGCACCTTTGATCGCCAGTCCAACGAGTGGAAGGACGGGGAAACCCTGTTCCTCCGCGCCGCTGTGTGGCGTGAAGCAGCCGAGAACGTCGCCGAGTCCCTCACCAAGGGCATGCGCGTGATTGTTACCGGCCGCCTGAAGAGCCGTTCCTACGAAACCAAAGAAGGCGAAAAGCGCACCGTTATCGAGCTTGAGGTCGATGAAATCGGCCCGAGCCTGCGCTACGCCAATGCCAAGGTCAACCGCACCCAGCGCTCCGGCGCCGGCGGGCAGGGTGGCTTCGGCGGCGGCGGCAACAGCGGCGGCGGCTTCGGTGGAGGCAACTCTGGTGGAAACCAGGGCGGCAACTCCGGCGGAGGCTGGGGCGGCGGCAACCAGCAGGCTGCACAGGACGATCCCTGGGCTACGCCCGGTGTCTCCAACGCAGGCGGCTGGGGCAACGGCCCCGATTCCGAACCACCCTTCTAATAACCAATTAAAGCCCGACGCCGGGACTGCCGGAAGTGCCATACAGCACCTAAGGTGACTGCCGCCGTCGGACCACCACCATCCCGTGGATCAATATCCACGGGCTCCCTAGAATAGGAGCTCCACGATGGCTAAGGCTGAACTCCGTAAGCCCAAACCAAAGTCCAACCCCTTGAAGGCCGCTGACATCACTGTCATCGACTACAAGGACGTAGCATTGCTGCGCAAGTTCATCTCCGACCGCGGAAAGATCCGCGCCCGTCGCGTCACTGGCGTCACGGTGCAGGAACAGCGCAAGATCGCACAGGCAATCAAGAACGCCCGCGAAGTTGCCCTGCTGCCTTACTCCGGCGCTGGCCGCGGCTAAGGAAGGGATTAACTAACATGGCAAAGCTCATTCTGACCCACGAAGTAACCGGTCTCGGTGCTGCTGGCGATGTTGTAGAGGTTAAGGACGGTTACGCACGTAACTTCCTGCTCCCCCGCAACTTCGCCCTGACCTGGTCGAAGGGTGGCGAGAAGCAGGTTGAGTCCATCAAGGCTGCCCGCGCCGCCCGCGAGCACGCTTCCCTGGAAGACGCTCAGAAGCAGGCTGCTGCACTCTCCGCCAAGCCGGTCAAGCTCGTTGTCAAGGCTGGCGAGACCGGACGCCTGTTCGGCACCGTCAAGCAGGGCGACGTTGCTGACGCTGTTGAGGCCGCAGGCCTTGGCCGCATCGACAAGCGCAAGGTTGAACTGCCGGCACACATCAAGTCTGTTGGTTCCTACCAGGCCAACGTCCGTCTTCACGACGACGTTGCTGCTGTGATCGAACTCGACGTAGTGGCTGGTAAGTAGTTTCTTACTGCACCAAGAGACCCCCGTTGCCGGATTCCGGCGGCGGGGGTCTCTTGCTCGTGCGGGAAGGTCAGGGGCTGTGCAGTTCCGCCATGACGTGCCGGTATCCGGTGCGGATCATCTCAGTGAGTACCTCGCGGTCCACGTCCTGGAGCCTGTTGATGTAGAGGCAGGCGGCCCCCGTCCTGTGCTTGCCCAGAGCAGCCAGCAACCTGTCCGCGTCCGCTCCGTAGGTGAGGCCATACAGGGCCAGGTTTGCCTTCCGCGGTGAGAATCCGACGGCGGCCGAGTCCCCTTCCCGCCCGCTGCCGTAGCGGTAGTGGTAGCTGCCAAAGCCCACAATGGTGGGTCCCCACATCACCGCCTCTTCCCCTGTGCCGCCACGCATGAGCTCGAGCAGTTCGAAGCCGTCTGCGCGCCGCCCTGGATGCTCCACCGATGCCAGGAACTCCGCAACAGGCACTGCGGTGGGCTGGGTTTTGTTCTCTGCCATGGAACGTAGTGTCGCAGACCCGCCTGGTGGCCGCCATCACCGGTGATAGCCTGCAGCGGTGACTTCACCATCCCCGCATTCGCGATCCCTGCTCAGCCGTCCCTTCCATCAGGTCGACGTCTTCTCCCGCGAGCCGTACAGGGGCAACCCGCTGGCTGTCGTCCTCGACGCCGAAGGCATGGCGGCGGAGCAGATGCAGCAGTTTGCCAATTGGACCAACCTGTCGGAGACAACATTCCTGCTGCCCCCGACCGACCCGCGCGCCGATTACCGGGTCCGGATCTTCACGGGCAGTGAGGAGTTCCCGTTTGCCGGGCACCCCACACTCGGCTCGGCACACACATGGCTGGAATCCGGGGGAGTGCCGAAGTCTGACGGGTTCGTGGTGCAGGAGTGCGCCGCTGGACTGATCAGGGTAAAGCACGACGCCGGGCGGCTGGCTTTCGCGGCACCGCCCCTGACACGCTTCGGGCCGGTGAGTGCTTCTGTCCGCCACCAGTTGGCGGACGGCCTCCGGCTGCCGGAATCCCGCATCGTTGACGCTTCATGGCTGGTCAACGGGCCTGAGTGGATCGGTGTCCTGCTGGAATCCGCGGAGCAGGTACTGGCCATCGAGCCCGACCTCGCTGCGATGGGCGGGCTGAAGGTGGGCGTGATCGGTCCCCATGCCCCAGGCGCAGGCGCTGACTTCGAGGTCCGCACTTTTATCCCCGGTGACGCCATGACCGAGGACCCGGTGACCGGAAGTTTCAATGCCGGAGCGGCACAATGGCTGATCGGCAGCAACCGGGCCCCTGCCGAGTACGTGGCGGCGCAAGGTACGGTCCTGGGCCGCGCGGGGCGGATCCACGTCGCGGCCGAAGGCGAGGACATCTGGGTGGGCGGGTATTCCACCACCTGCATCCGCGGCACGGTGCAGCTCTAAGGCGCCGGGAATACTCCGGCACCCTGCCCTGTTCTGAAGGTAGATGCAAATGCATGTATGATGAACGAACGAGCAACAGGAGAAAATGCCATGGAATCCCGCCGCATCACAGTCCTATCCGCCGGGCTTGGCGTACCGTCGTCGAGCCGCCTGCTCGCTGACCAGCTGGCAGCCTCCGTGGAGGGGCAACTCCGCGCGGCCGGCTACGACGTGGCCGTGGACATCGTTGAACTCCGCGACCTCGCAGTGGACATCGCCAACAACTTTGTGACCGGCTACGCGGCACCCCGCCTGGCAGAGGTCATTGCGGGAGTCGAGGCCTCGGACGGCATCATCGCCGTGACGCCGGTCTTCAGTGCTTCCTACAGCGGCCTGTTCAAGTCCTTCATCGATGTCCTCGACCCGAAATCGCTGGACGGCAAGGGAGTCCTGCTGGGCGCCACCGGCGGCACGGACCGCCACCAGATGGTGCTCGACTATGCCCTGCGGCCCCTGTTCAGTTACCTCCGCACGAGGATCGCCGCTACCGGTGTCTTCGCCGGCCCACAGGACTGGGGTACGTCCGACGACGGCGGTTCCAGCCTTGCCGATCGGATCGACCGTGCCGCCGGGGAGTTCACCCGACTGCTGGAAGGACCCCAGCCCGGCCGGAAGCCCGCACCGATGGAGTCCCTTCCTTTCGAGCAACTCCTGGCCGGAATCTCCGGAAACAACTGAGCTCCGCAGCCCGGTAGCGGCCCCATCAGGGCACGACAGCACTCAGAGGAGGGCGGGGCACGCCGCAGGCGCGCGGTCAACGGCAGTGCAATAGGGGATTCCACAGGCCCCACAATGGGGGGAGCCCGGGGGTTGTTTTTGACGGCCCCCACAACTGAGACTGAACGAACTGGGGATTGACTGTTGGATTCAACTCCGGGGAGCAAAGTTAATGGACTATCCTTTTTTTCAAACCGGCGAGCGTGGTCCCAGGAGTTCCTGGCTTTTCCCAAAGCGGGGAGTTTATCGCTCTGCTGATCGCCGTCCGCGCAGGTCGCGGAATCTACGCCTCCATGCAATGCTGACTGCGCTGCTGGTTGCGCTGGCCGCCCTGGTGGTGCCGGGGGTGGCTTCGGCTGCTGCTGGCGATGTCGGGATTGAAGGTCCCTCGCATTCGGGGACGGGAACGCCGACGGGTACCAAACGTGCCACGAATGCACTGTGGTTCAACGACGGGTTCTGGTGGGGGAACCTCTGGGACACTGTCAGCCAGGATTTCCACATCTTCCGGTTCAACTCCTCCACGAACTCTTGGGTCAATACGGGGGTGGCGACGGAAACCCGGGCAAGCACACATCACGACGTGCTGTGGGACGGGACCGGGAACACGCTGTATGTGGCGAGCTACCGGTTCGTGAACGACGGCTTGCCTGCTGAGCCGAACTTCCCCACGACGATGCGGCGTTACAGCTACGATGCGAATACAGACAAGTACACGCTGCTCGGTTCTTCACAAATCAACAACTCTAAAGTTGAAGTTCTCACCATCGACAAGGACTCGACTGGCCGCGTTTGGGCATCGTGGCAGGAGAAGAACCGTATCTACATGAACGTCACCGCCACGGATGGCAAGACGTGGGGAACGCCTTTTGCGCACCCCGCCTCGTTGAGCAATGTGTCAGTGGACGACACGTCATCTGTCATCGCCTTCGACGGAAAGATGGGTGTGATGTGGAGTCGGCAGGTCGGCGATGCCACCGACGGCATGTACTGGAGCGTCCATACGGATGGAGCGGCAAGCAACGCTTGGACCGATCCTGTGGCAGCGGTGAAGGGGCTGCGCAGCGGTGACGACCACATGAACCTGAAGTGGCTGGACGCGTCGGCGGGGGGAAAGGTTTTCGCCGCGATTAAGACGTCGTTTACGTCGTCATCCCAGCCGCTGATCCAACTGTTGGCATTTAATGGCACGGCCTGGACGGCGCACACCATCGCCACTGTGGCCGAATGCCCGAACCGGGTGATCGTCATGATCGACGAAGCCGCACAAAAGATCCGGACCTTCGCTACTTATCCAAAACCAAGCGGCACCACCAACGCAGGTGTCTGCACAAGCTCGGGAGGTGCGATCTACGAGAAGTCCACGTCGTTGAGCAACATCAACTTCACCACGGCGAAGACCGCCCGCATTGTGGATGCCGACCAGTATGTCCACAACGTAACGTCGACCAAGCAGAACCTCAACAGTAATACGTCGCGAACGGCCAACAGCGGCCTGCTGGTGCTGGCCGATGTGAATGCCACCAACAGGTACTGGCACTACTACGACGGCACAGGTGGTGCTGGCGGCACTGTTGGCACACCTGATACGTCGGCTCCGACAGTAACTGCTACGACTCCGGCTGATACGGCGACTGGGGTGGACGTGGCATCGAATGTAACGGCATCGTTCAACGAGACCGTGGACCCATCGACGATCACGTCGACTAACTTCACACTGAAGGCGGGGACTACGACGGTATCGGCCACCGTAACGCCGGACGCTACGAACAAAGCTGCGACCTTGAATCCCAATACAAATTTGGCGGCGGATACGTTGTACACCGCGACGATCAGTGGCGTGAAGGATGCAACCGGAAACGTCATGGCGGCGGCCAAGTCATGGACCTTCAGAACCGCTGCTGTAGCGACTACGCCGCCAGCCGGCACTCTGGAGACCGTGACAGTCCCGGCAAGCGCTGACACCTATGCATCGAGCGCGTCGCCCGCGACGAACTTTGGCACGAGTACTATGTTGGGAGTGGACAACAGCCCGGTAGAGGTCGGCTACTTGAAGTTCAGCCTGCCTGCTGCTCCTTCCGGCAAGACGCTGCAGAGCGCGACTTTGCAGTTGAAGAGCGCCGGGAGCGGGTCAACGGGTAAGCAGAACGTCAAGCTGGTCGCCGATGATACCTGGACGGAAACCGGGATCACTTCCAACAGCCGCCCGACGCTGGGTGCCAGCCTCGGCACGCTGGGCCCGACCTCAGTCAACACCGACTACAACGTGGTGCTGGACGCCGCAGCCGTCCGCGGGGAGCTCGGCCAACCGCTATCAATTGGCCTGGATTCCGCAAGCAGCGACGGCCTGGACCTCAACTCCAGGGAGTCCGGCGATGCCAGCGCACCCAAGCTGGTGCTCACCTTCCAGTAGATCAGGCGGGAAGCGAAACTAAAGTGGCCGGGCTGGCATCCGCAAGGATGCAGTCCCGGCCACTTCCGTGTTTACCGTCGTGGCCAGAGGCCGAGGGGCTCACTAAGCCAACGGCCCGGTCCGCAAGACAGATGCTCCGCCGCTACGCGTCTCGGCCAGGTCGGGTTCTTCCCGGCTCAGTCTTCCAGCAGCTCGATGAACTCCCGGGCTTGCTTCATGGAAATGTCTGAATGCCGGGTGAGGGCCGTGGCGGCGGCTTCGGTGTCCCCGCTGCGGGCCAGCGTGCGGATCCGGCCGTAGATTTCGTCGTTGAGCATGTTGCTGCTGACTTCCCGGGTCACGTCGCCTTTACTGGCGATGGCCCGGTAGCGGTAGGGGAAGCGCTCGGGCTCGTCGTCGTCGTCATCTTCCGCGGCCGCCGGGGCCGCCTCAGTGCTCCGGTAGGGCTGCGGGTGGGCAGCCAGCGCACCCACCGCGTCGCGGGACGCCCGCAGGCCCTCTCCCGTGGCCTCGTAGTACAGCTTGATCGCAGCCATCGCCTGCCCCTGGGCAATCAGGGCATAAAGCCTGCGGTGTTCCTCTTCCGAAAGCTTGGCGGCGGCGGTGCGCGCCAGTTCGGCGGGGGTGGGGGCCGGCCCGGTGGGCTCCGCGCTGCGG